>JBDTZK010000184.1:0-4951 GCA_040005195.1 Pseudoxanthomonas sp. | reverse complement strand
CCAGGTATCGCCCCGGTGCGGATACTCGCGCAGCCATTCGCCGGTGTCACGGTCCACGACCGACATCTCCACCAGGGGGCGTGCAGAAACAGGGGCGCAGGCGCTGGTTATCAGCAATGCCAGCGCAACCAGCAGGGTTTTGCGGAACATGGTCGTTCTCCGTGATTGGGTAGGACTTCCAACGTGCCGAGGTCCGGATAGGGGTTGGCGCACTTGCTATGGCAATCCGCCGGTTAAACTTGGATCTGTCCAGAACCCGACCAGACCCTGCGAATGACCCGCGTCCTTACCGGCATCACCACCTCCGGCACCCCGCACCTCGGCAATTACGTCGGTGCCGTGCGGCCTGCTATCGCTGCCAGCCATGCGCCAGGCGTGGAAAGCTTCTACTTTCTTGCCGACCTGCATAGCCTGGTCAAGGTGCAGGATGCCGCCCGCGTGCAGCGTTCCACGCTGGAGATTGCCGCGACCTGGCTGGCGGCAGGCCTGGACCCGGACAAGGTCTGGTTCTATCGGCAGTCCGACATTCCCGAAATCACCGAACTCACCTTGTTCCTGACCTGCGTCGCTGGCAAGGGCGTGTTGAACCGTGCGCATGCATACAAGGCCTCGGTGGACCGCAACCGCGCCGACGGCGAGGATGACGATGCGGGCATCACTGCCGGTCTTTTCATGTATCCGGTGCTGATGTCGGCTGACATCCTGCTGTTCAACGCACACAAGGTGCCGGTGGGACGCGACCAGGTGCAGCACATCGAGATGGCGCGTGATTTCGGTCAACGTTTCAACCATCTGTTCGGGCGCGAATATTTCACCCTTCCCGAAGCGGCCATCGAGGAAAATGTGGCGACCTTGCCGGGACTGGACGGCCGCAAGATGAGCAAGAGTTACGACAACACCATTCCGTTGTTCGCCCCGCGCGCGGAGATGAAAAAACTCATCGCCTCCATCGTCACCGACTCGCGCGCGCCTGGCGAGCCCAAGCAAGCCGAAGGTTCGCACGTATTCCAGCTGTACCAGGCGTTCGCCAGCACCGAGGAAACCGCGGCAATGCGCCAGGCCTTCGCCGAAGGCATTGGCTGGGGCGATGCCAAGCAACAGCTGTTCGACCGCATCGATGCGGAAGTCGCGCCGATGCGCGAGCGTTATGAGTCGTTGATCGCACGCCCGTCGGAAGTTGAAGCGATGCTGCGCGATGGTGCCCGGCGCCTGCGCGAGAAATACGCGACGCCGTTCCTGGCCGAACTGCGCCAGGCCGTTGGCTTGCGCGACCTGTCATTGCAGCCTGAAACACAAACTGCATCTGCCGACAGATCCGCGCCTCCGTTGTTCAAGCAATACCGCGACACCGACAACCGTTTCTATTTCAAATTTCTGGGCGGTGATGGAACGCTGCTGCTGCAGAGCAACGGCTTCGATTCGCCGAAGGACGCAGGCCAGCTGATTGCCGTGCTGAAACGCGCTGATCATGCAGACGCGCTGGAGACGACTGCAATCAACGCATTGGTGCCGGTTGCGCAGGTGCTTGCCGCTTTGTTGCAGCTGCGCGAGGCAGAAGCCTGATGCCTTTCCTGGCGGTCATCCTGTTCTTGCCCTGGTTCCTGTTGCTGGGCGCCCTGTTCTGGCTGTTTCCGCGCGAACCCCGCAACGCGCGGCGTCGGCGGTTCGATGTCATGGCCTTGCTGGTGGCTTTCGCACTCAGTATCGCCGGCATGCAATGGGGCTATGCGCTGGGCCTGGCCGACGTGGGCACCGGTGCCATCTGGAAGCAGGTGCTGGCGACGCTGGTTGCCTACGGTGCGTTCCTGATGGCGATGTGCGTTGCAGTGGCATGGCGGGCCTGGTTCCTGTCGCGACCCGTAGCCCGTTAGAAGTGGGCTTTGCCCTCCCGTGGCGGTTTGGTGTCGTGAGCAGAGCGTCGGCAAGGCAAAAGGCAAGCTTCTTCGGCCTGCTGCGACCAAAGCGTGATCGTCGACTTGACGCGTGATGCCTAGAATGCGGACTTCGCACCACAACGGCATGATTTCCATGAACGATCACGGCATCCACACCATCGACACGGCGTTCCAGCGCGATCATTTCGATGCGGCGTATCTGATCGTGGAAGCCGGGCGTGGCGCCTTCGTCGATTGCGGGACCAATCATTCCGTTCCCCACCTGCTGGCGGTGGTCGCCGCGGCGGGCCTGGCCCCGACTGATATCGACTGGTTGCTGGTGACCCATGTGCACCTGGATCATGCCGGTGGGGCGGGTGCATTGATGTCACGGCTTCCCAACGCGCGCCTGGTGGTGCATCCGCGCGGCGCACGCCACATGATCGATCCTTCCAGACTGATTGCCGGTGCCACCGCGGTGTATGGCGAGGAAGAAATGATGCGCAGCTACGGCGAAATCATGGCCGTACCGGAAGATCGGGTGGTGATTGCCGAAGACGGACATCGTGTGGACTTGAATGGGCGCGAGTTGTTGTGCCTGGATACGCCGGGACACGCGCGCCACCACTATTGCGTATGGGACGCGCGCAGTCGCAGCTGGTTCACGGGGGACACCTTTGGTCTGTCCTATCGCGAACTGGACAGCGCCAGAGGTCCGTTCATCATTCCTACTTCTTCGCCGGTGCAGTTTGAACCCGAGGCGTTGAAGCATTCCATTTCAAGGTTGATGTCGTACGACCCTCTCGCGATGCACCTGACGCACTACGGGCGTGTCGAGGACCTGCAGCGGCTGGCGCGTGATTTACACGAACAGATCGATGCGATGGCGGCGATCGGCCGCAGTTGCGAGGCACGCGCCGACCGCCACCGTTGCCTGGTGGCGGCGTTGCGCGCGCTGTACCTGGAGCGCGCGAACACGCATGGCTGCCTGCTGGATGATGCCGGCGTGGAGAAGGTGTTGGGCATGGACATCGAACTCAATGCGCAAGGGCTTGCATCCTGGCTGGATCGCGACAAGCGTTGAGTGGGTTCATCCGTTCCCGGAAGCGACGCAAGTAGTGATGGTGCTTTGAAAGCCGTGCCTCATCAAGATTTGCATCGTGCATCGCCCATGCGGAAATCATGTCCCGTACACTCGCGTCATAAATGATCTGGAGTATTGCCTTGAAGCCCATCTTTCTGCTGGCCCTCGCCCTCGCCCTCGCCCTCGCCTTGCAATGCAGCGTATCGGCGCATGCGGCACAGACCCTGCCGGGTGGCGGCATCAGCGCCGAGAATCTTTCACGCCACGTCAGTACGTTGGCGTCGGACGAGTTCGAGGGCCGTGCGCCGGCGACACCCGGCGAGGAAAAGACCATCGCCTATCTGGTGCAGCAGTTCACCCGATACGGGCTGGAGCCAGGCGGAGAAAACGGTGGCTGGACCCAGGACGTGCCACTGGTGCGCGCGCAGGAGGAGGGTGCAGTGACGGCATCACTTGATGTCGCGGGGCAACATCAGGTGCTGGTGAACGGAACAGACCTTGTGCTGCAGACATTACAGCCGGTGTCACAGGTGGAAATAGACAAGGCCCCGCTGGTGTTCATCGGTTATGGCATCACTGCGCCGGAGCGCGGCTGGAACGATTACGGGCAGGTCGACCTGAAAGGCAAGATCGCGGTCGTGCTGGTCAACGACCCGGATTTCGAAACCCCGCAGCCGGGCAAATTCGAAGGCCGCGCCGTGACCTATTACGGGCGCTGGACCTACAAGTACGAGGAAGCCGCGCGTCGCGGCGCATTGGGTGTGCTGATCGTGCACGAGACGGCACCGGCAGCTTATGGCTGGGCGACCGTGAAGAGCTCGGGGTTGTCGCCGCTGTTCGACATAGAGCGTGCGGATGCGGCCACCTACCATACCCACGTACGTGGCTGGATGCAGCGCGATCTCGCGGTGTCGTTGTTCAAGCGTGCGGGACTGGATTTCGAGGCGGCCAAACAACAGGCGCAACGTGCCGACTTCAAGCCGGTGGCTTTGGGAGATGCGCGGCTGTCCACGTCATTCAAGGTCAAGCGTGACCAGGTGGTGACGCGCAACGTGGTTGCGAAGCTGACGGGCTCGAAGAAAGCGGACGAGACGGTGATTTTCTCCGCGCACTGGGATGCGTTTGGCATCGGTGAAGCGGATTCCAGTGGCGACCCGATCCGCCATGGTGCAATCGACAATGCCACCGGTGTGGCCACGGTAGTCGAACTGGCGCGCGTGTTCGCCGCAGGTCCGCGGCCGGCACGCACGCTGTTGTTCCTGGCGCTGACGGCGGAAGAAAAAGGACTGCAGGGCGCGACCTATTTCGCCGCGCATCCGTTGGTGTCGCTGGACAAGACCGTGGCCGTGCTCAATGTGGAAATGCTGAGCCCCGATGGCCTGACGCGGGACATCGCGTCGTGGGGAAAAGGCAGCGTGTCGCTGGAAGGTGACCTGGAGCGTGTTGCGCAGGCGCGTGGAAGAAGTTATTCCCCTGACCCCAATCTGGAAGCCGGATTCTTCTACCGCGCCGACCATTTTGCGTTCGCGCGTGTCGGTGTGCCGGCGATCACCGTCGGCGCCGGACTGGACCGGGTAGAAGGCGGCGTGGAAAGCGGTAGAAAACTGCGCGAAGACTATTTCGCCAAGTGCTATCACCAGCCCTGCGATGCCTGGAATGCGCAATGGGATCTGCGCGGACAGGTGCAGGACGTGACGTTGCTTTACGATCTGGGTGCGGAACTGGCCAATGGCAGTGGATGGCCGCAATGGCAGGCGGGGTCCGAGTTCAAGGCGATCCGAGCCAGCAGCGACGGCGCCAGGATCTACCACTAGCACTGGAGCGGGCCATGCCCGCAACGCCTGTGCTATCGAATACTGGCGTCATGCCCGTTATGTGGATATTGCGGATGTTGTCGACGGCAGCGGACCGCATGGCACGCGTCTGCGCGGCACGCTATTTCCAGATGTTCGGTTTGGCACGTGTGGATTTCCTGGGCATGGGCACCGATCAG
>JBDTZK010000183.1:0-4955 GCA_040005195.1 Pseudoxanthomonas sp. | reverse complement strand
ACGAGGCCACCGCGGACGCCTCGCTACGCTTCCAGCAATTGCTGGAAGCGCGCCTCGCAGGCCAACCAGTCGCTTACCTCACCGGCACGCGCGGTTTCTGGACGCTGGCGCTGGAGGTCACTCCCGACACGCTGATTCCGCGCCCGGAGACTGAACGCTTGGTAGAACTGTCCCTGGCGCGGTTGCCGCCGGGAACAGGTGCGCGCGTGGCAGATCTCGGCACCGGCAGCGGCGCCATTGCATTGGCGATTGCGAAGGAGCGGCCGCAAGCGCAGGTGATTGCTACCGATGCGAGTCAGGCTGCGCTGGAAGTCGCCAGACGCAATGCCTTCGCCAACGGAATATCGAATGTTGAATTCAGGCAAGGCCACTGGTTCACGCCACTGGATGGCGAACGCTTAGACCTCATTGCCAGCAATCCGCCGTATATCGCCAACGATGATCCTCATCTACGACAAGGCGACCTGCGCTTTGAACCAGTGACTGCGCTGTCGTCAGGCACTGACGGTCTGGATGACATCCGCCAGATCGTGGGTGCTGCGAGTGGATGCCTGGTAGTTGGTGGCTGGCTGTTGCTGGAACACGGATTTGACCAGGGTGCATCGATACGGGATCTGTTCAAAATGTCAGGATTCATCGATATCGCGACTGAGCGGGACCTAGAGTCCCGCGACCGTGTGACGCTGGGTCGAACGCCTTGACGGATCCTGTTCACTCTCCGAATGGCGACATGGCACGGGCGTTCCGGGGAGGAAGGCGGGTGCCGTACGCTAAACTCCGCATTCCCAGAATGAAGGCTGCAACCCATGCGCCAGCTCTATCCGGAAATTCAACCTTTCGACACCGGCATGCTTCAGGTCGACGACCGCCATAGCCTGTATTACGAACAATGTGGCAATCCCGAAGGAAAACCGGTCGTGTTGTTGCATGGGGGTCCCGGCGGTGGTTGCAGCCCGAAGATGCGGTGTTTCCATGACCCGGCGAAGTACCGCATCGTGCTGTTCGACCAGCGTGGCTCCGGGCGCTCCACGCCGCATGCCGATCTGGTGGACAACACCACCTGGCACCTCGTTGCGGATATCGAGCGTTTGCGCGAAAAGCTGGGCATCGAACGCTGGCAGGTCTTCGGCGGCAGCTGGGGGTCGACACTTGCGCTGGCCTATGCGCAGAAGCATCCACAGCAGGTAACAGAACTGGTTCTGCGCGGCATCTTCATGCTGCGTCGCTGGGAGCTGGAGTGGTTCTACCAGGAAGGCTGCTCGCGCCTGTTTCCAGACGCATGGGAGCACTTCCTTGCGCCGATTCCGCTGGTCGAGCGTCATGATCTGATTTCCTCGTTCCATCGCCGCCTGACCAGCGAAGACAAGGCGACGCAACTGGCCGCCGCACGGGCCTGGAGCGTGTGGGAAGGCGCCACGAGTTTCCTGCGCGTGGACCATGATTTCGTCAGCGGCCATGAAGATGCCGCATTCGCGCTGGCCTTTGCGCGCATCGAGAACCACTACTTCGTCAATGGTGGTTTCTTCGAAGTCGAAGACCAGTTGCTGCGCGATGCACACAGGATCGCCGGCATCCCTGGCGTGATCGTGCATGGCCGCTATGACGTGGTCTGTCCGATGGCCAATGCCTGGGATCTGCACAAGGCATGGCCGAAGGCGGAACTGGTGATTTCGCCGATCTCGGGGCATTCGGCATTCGAGGCCGAGCATGTGGATGCCCTGGTCACCGCAACGGACAAGTTCGCCCTGTAGAGGCGGGCAGGTCGGCCGCTACAGCGGTTTTGATTCCCGCGGGATCAAGGCTTCCACGAAGGTCTCGTCCGACCACACTTCGAATTTTTCCAGAAGATTCGGGCCGAAGGTATTGCTGATCGCCACGTCCGAGGCATCGCGTCCGCGCGCGATCAGCACGCGGCCGATGCGCGGAAAATTGTGGCGCGCATCGAAGGTATGCCACTGGCCATCCAGGTAGGCTTCGAACCAGGCTGAGAAATCCATCGGCGAATCGCTGGGCGGTACGCCGAAGTCGCCTATGTAGCCGGTGCAGTACCGTGCCGGGATATTCATGCAACGGCACAGGGCCACGGCCGAATGGGCAAAGTCACGGCACACGCCGCGACCTTGTTCCAGCGCCAGTGCTGCGCCTTTGGTCGCGTCGGCGAATTCGTAACCGAACTGGATCTGGTGGTGCACGTAATCGCAGATCGCCTGCACGCGTGCCCAGCCTGTTGGCGTAGCGCCGAACAGGTCCCAGGCTTTCTCCACCAGTTTGTCGGTTTCGCAGTAGCGACTGCCGAGCAGATAGACCAGGGTTTCGTCGGGCAGCTGGTACACCGGAATCTGCTGCGCGTCCGGTACTACTGCATCGGTCCAGCCGGTATCACGGATCACCACGTCGGATGACACCGTAAATGCACCTGCGGGTGAAACTAGCCGGGTGCAGACGTTGCCGAAACCATCGTGGTATTGCTGCATGGGTACCGGCGGGAAGGTCTGCAATTCCTTTGCGATGGCGATGTCGGCACGACGCGAGTCGTGCACGTTCAACGTCAGCAGCATGGGAGTCGGTTCCGGAAAACGATGGGTGATTTCGAAACCAAGACGGATAAGCACGCACTACTCCGGGGCTTGCTGTCCGCACCGTGCCGCACCGTTCCGGTGCAAGCCGGGCGGCGTGGTGATGCAGAAAGCGTGGGGTGGTTACCGTTGTAGCAGAAGAAGATTAGCTGTGCGTCAATTCCGGCAACAACGCAGGAAGCAGACGCGCGAGGCGTTCGGCCCATGCTTCGTGGCCGGCTTCATCGGCGATCAGGTCCTGGCGGATTTCCAGTTCCACATGCAGCAGGCCGCGCTGCTCGCCGTGCACGGGAATGGCGAAGTCGCTGTTGTCGCTGATGGCATAGGGTTCGTTATCCCCCACTTCCAGGCCGGGTTCTGCACGCAGCGCGGCCAGTAGTGCATGGGCCAGGCGCGTGTCGCGGTGATACAGGATGCCGGCGTGCCACGGGCGCGAGAATCCCGAGAACACAGGCGTAAAGCTGTGCATCGCGACAAGCACCGGCATCAGCGGCTGCGTACTGCGCAGATCCAGTTCCTGGGTAATGCGCGCATGGTACGGTGCGAAAATATCCATCGCGCGCGCGGTTCTGGCTTCGTCATCCAGTCCGTGATTGCCAGGTATTTGCGTGCCGTCGCTGACCGTGACGATGGAACCCTGCGCCTGCAAGGGCCGGTTGCAGTCGATCACCAGCCGCGAATAAGTCTGCAGGATGGCGAACGCATCCAGTTTCCGCGACAGGCGTTCGGTCACTGCCGCGATACCGATGTCCCAGCCGATGTGGCGGTCAATTTCCTGCTGCGGCAGACCCAGGTTGCCAAGCCGCGCAGGAATCCGCTGGCCCGCATGGTCGGCGATCAGCACGAATGGCGAAGTGCCCTGTGCGTTGTGGACGACGAACGGGGCAGGATCATCCGCGCCCAGCAAAAGCAGCGGATCAGCCACGTGGCGTGCCGTCCAGGTGGTGGTCGATCATCCACAGGCCGGCCCATAACTTGGCATCCAGTTCATAGCCTTCGCCCATTTTCTGTACCAGCCACGCAGCGGCCTGGGTGCGCGGAATTTCATGGACGGTGATGTTCTCGTCGCCATCGCCGCCACCCGCTCCTACGCGGGTCAGGTCGGTGGCACGCACGAAGGCGATCTTCTCGCTGGCCATGCCCGAGGACGTGGGGCCGATCATCAGCACTTCGGCATGCGCTGCGGTCCAGCCGGCTTCCTCCTCCAGCTCGCGGATCGCAGACACCTCGATGGATTCGTCCGCATGGATGTCGCCGACCAGGCCGGCAGGCATCTCAATGGTGGAGGCCTGCAGCGGCGCACGGAACTGTTCGACAAACACGACTTTGTCTTCCGGCGTCACCGCGATGATGATCGCGGCCATGCCGCTGGCATGGGTGCGCTCCACGTACTCCCAGGTGCCACGCTCGATCATGCGCAGATAGCGGCCTTCATAGACGGTACGGGGTGGCAAGGTCTTGTTGGTCATGGGGTCCATGCTAATCGAGTCGCAGGAGTGTCAGGAGCGGAACTTGCCCGCGATGAAGCTTTGCGGGTGGATATGTTGCGGGCAGGGTTCGGTTCTACCCGGTGCCAGCCGCCTCGCGCAGGCGCCGCCGGGTCATTGGGCCGAAGCGCAATGATTCGGACAAGGCCTCCAGCATGTCGCCGTCGGCAACGCCACGCTTGAAGTCGGGTTCCTCGCAATCGAGGGGTGCGTCCAGGGCAATGGTGGAAAGCTGGCGCCAGAGCAGTGATTGGTCACGCTGCTCGCGCAGACGCACGGCCATCTGCGCGGCGCCCCGCAGGCGCAGAAAGGCGACTTCATCGATACGCGAGAGCAGTACATCCAGACTGCCGAAGTGTGCGAGCAGAATTGCCGCCGATTTCGCGCCAATGCCGGTGACGCCGGGAATGTTGTCCACCGCGTCGCCGGTCAGTGCCAGGTAGTCGGCGATCTGTCCCGCCTCCACCCCATACCTAGCCTTGACCCCGGCCATGCCCCAGCGCTGGCCGCGGGCGAAATCCCATTGTTCGTCCTGTTCCCGCAACAGCTGCGACATGTCCTTGTCCGCGGACACGATGACCCCACGAAAACCACGCACACGCGCATGGTGCAGCGCGCTGCCGATCAGGTCGTCGGCTTCGTATTCGCGGTTGGCCAGCACAGTGAGCCCCAATGCCGCGCAGAGCGCCTTGCAATGGGTGAACTGGCGCTTGAGTTGTTCCGGGGCAGGATCGCGATTGGCCTTGTACGCCGGGTACAGCGTGTTGCGGAAGCAACTGTCGAGCGCCTCGTCAAATGCGATGGCGATATTGCGTGGCCGCTCCTGTTCCAGCAGTTCCAGCACAAAGCGCGCAAAACCATGCACCGCGTTGGTCGGCCATCCGTCGGCGTC
>JBDTZK010000182.1:0-4980 GCA_040005195.1 Pseudoxanthomonas sp. | reverse complement strand
GATTCAGTGGATCGGGGCTTGCAGTCTAACAGCCGTGCATCGGGGCTGAAAATCGCGGCCGGTGCGGTGCAGAACTGCCGCGACATGGCCTGGACTCCGGCCGGACCTCCTTCAAAACCCATTGAACGCGTATGGCAAGGAAGACTATTTCAGCGAAATATTGTCTGTGCACAAAAAAGAATGCCGGCCGCGATGACCGCGACCGGCATTCGATGTGACACCGCCTGGCGAGTTTTACTCGGCCTTCGGCACCACTGCTTCGGTAGTGATGTGCAGCTTCACTTCGTCGCTCACGTTCGGCACATACTTGGCAAGGCCAAAATCACTGCGCTTGACGATCGCGGTCGCGTCGAAGCCAACCGCAGCACGCTTGGCCATCGGTTGCTCACCGGCCTTGTTCAAGGTCACGTTCAACACGACCGGCTTGGTCACGCCCTTCACGGTCAGGTCGCCAGTGACTTTCAGCTTGCCTTCGCCCGTAGCTTCCACCTTGGTGCTCTTGAAGTTGGCGGCCGGAAACTTGGCCGCGTCAAACCAGTCGCCACTGGTCAGATGATCATAAAAACCTTCGGCGAGCGCACTCATGCCGGACAACGGCAGCGTGACCTCGACGCTGGAAGCGGACACCTTGTCAGCGTCGTAGATGATCGTGCCATCGACTTCACCGAAATTGATGCTGGGATTGGAAAAACCGAAATGGTTCCAGCTGGCGAGCACATTGGTGTGGTTCGGGTCGATCTTGTAGGTGACAGGCGCTGCAAAGGCAGAGCCGGCGAAAGCGAACAGGGCGGCAACGAGCAGGGTCTTGCGCATGATGTAATTCCTAATAGAGGTTGGACGGGATGACAACAGACAATGGGTTGGCAGCGGGTGAACTACTCGATCCGTGCCGCTTCATCGAAAGAAAGGCGCGGTGAACGCGGAAACACGCCTGCCGGATCGCCATAACCAAGATTGACCAGAAAATTGGACTTGATTGCGGTACCTGCAAAGAACGCGGCATCGAGTTTTGCGTTGTCGAAGCCCGACATCGGGCCGGTATCCAGGCCCAGCGCACGCGCGGCCAGAATCAGGTAGGCACCCTGCAGGCTGCCATTGCGGAACGCGGGCACGTGCCGGTTCTCGCGCGGACCTTCAAACCAGCTCTTGGCATCAGGCACATGCGGGAACAGGTACGGCGTTTTCTCGTGGAAATCCTCGTCGAAGGCCACGATCACCGTGACCGGCGCGTCCATGGTCTTCTTGTAATTGCCTTCGTCCAGCGTCGGGCCCAGCTTGGCCTTGGCTTCCGGCGACTTGATGAACACGAATCGCGCTGGCGTGGTATTGGCGGCGGTCGGCCCCAGCTTTACCAGCTCGTACAAGGCATGCAGCTGGGCATCTTCGACCGGTCGGTCAAGAAAGGAATTCTGCGTGCGTGCGGTACGGAACAGCTGGTCCAGCGCGGCGTCATTCAAGGGAGTGGACATATCAATCCTCAGGGGAAGCGGAAGAAGGGAAAGATTCGCGAGCCATCGCAAAAGCGTGGCCGCAGTGTAGAGTGTCCCGACAATGGCAACATCAAGCCACTTCGGAACGGATTGTTTTAGTTTTTGGAACAAAGCGCCGGCGACCCATGGATTCGACACAGCTCTGGACCCTCACCGATGGCAATGCCGGCAATCGTCGCCAGGCGCAAGCGCTGGCCGCGGCGATAGGGCACGGCCGCACGTCGGACTGGAGTCTGCAGTCACGACTGCCTTGGCGCATCACCGCACCACGTCGCTTCGTCGGCGCTGAAAACGCATTCGGGCCCGACTTCGCGCGGGCGCTCTCCCACCCACCACGACTGGCGATTGGATGCGGACGACAAGCCGCACTGGCCACGCGGCTGCTGCGGGAACACGGCAGCACGGCAATCCAGATCCTCGACCCGCGGATCGATACCCGGCACTGGGATCTTGTTATCGTCCCGCAACATGACGGACTCGAAGCCGGCAATGTGATTCCCCTGCTCGGCAGCCTGAATCCCGTCGACGATATCTGGCTGCTACAGGCACGCGAGGCTTTCACACAATTTTCTCAACTGCCGCAGCCACGTACTGCGGTATTGCTGGGCGGTACCAGCGCGCATGCACGCTTCGACCGCAGTGCGTTTGAAGTGCTGGCGTCGAAACTGGAGGTCACGCTGGCCCGCGAGGGGGGCAGCGTCTTGGTCACCACCTCACGACGGACTCCGCCGGATCTGGTGTCGGCGCTGCGTCACCGCTATGTGGAAACCCCGGGGATCGTGTGGTGCGGCGAGGCGGATGGCGCGAATCCTTATCCCGGCGTGCTGGCCTGGGCGGACCGCATCGTGTGTTCACCCGATTCGGTCAACATGGTGTCCGAAGCCTGTGCCACACGCGTTCCGGTGTTCGTCTTCGATCCCTCGCGCGTCAAGGGCCGGCCGCGACGTTTCCTGGATGCACTGCTGGCCAGCGGACGCATTCGTACAATGGATACGCGGCTGCTGGCCTTTGATGCCGAGCCGCTGCGTGAAACCGCGCGTGTTGCTGCGCTGGTCAAGCAACGCCTGTCTTTCTAGGCTCGGGATCTGCGGGAACTTTTTTATTTTTCTACACAAGGGCAGCCTAGCAAGGCCTGCCCTACTTGCCTGCAACCGAATCGAACACCAGTCCTTGCGCCGCCAGCACGCCCTCTACGGTTTCGCGGGCGGCCGTAATCGCATCGTTTTCCACGACCAGGCGCGGACGCCGGTCCAGCGTGCAGGCCAGCCCCGCTTCAATGAACATTGAATGCGCAAGGATCAACGATTCCTGCGCGGCTTCATCGAACAAGCCGACTTCATGCATCACGCCGATCAGTCCCTGTTAATTCCTGGGAACAAGCAAGGCGGCATGGCGATGCGATTCGCGCAACACCAGATACTGCAACAGGAACTCCAGGTCGACCAACCCGCCAGCGCCCTGTTTCAGATCGAAACGCGCCGTGTCGCTGCGATCCAGCTCGGCACGCATCTTCAGACGCATGTTGATGATTTCGTCGTGCAGCTTTTGTGGTTCCCGCAGTCGGGTCAGTGTGCGGGTGCGGATGTCGTCAAATTCAGCGAGCAGCGTTGGATCGCCAGCAACGCCGCGTGCGCGCACCAGGGCCTGGTGTTCCCAGGTCCACGCACGCGCATGCTGATAATCGCGGTAGGTGGACAGCGATGACACCAGCAGGCCTTTGCCGCCGTCGGGACGCAATCTGACATCCACGTCGTACAACCGCCCGGCACCGGTCGCCACGCCCATCAGTGCGACCAGTTTCTGCGCCAGACGCGCATACCAGCGTCCCGCCTCCAGCGGCCGCGCACCATCGGACACCGCGTCCGCGGGCGCATCAAACAGGAACACCAGGTCCAGGTCGGAACCGAAGCCCAGCTCCTCACCGCCCAGGCTGCCGTAACCGATGATGGCGAAGCGACCGCCGGGCATGTGTCCATGCGCTGCAGTGACTTCGTTGGCGACCAGGCGCAACACCACGCAGACCACCTCATCGGCCAGCCAGGCGAGTTGGCGCGTGCTGTCATGCGCGGATTGGCGCGCATCCAGCGCGGCCAGTGCAATACGGAAACTGAGTGCCAGGCGCTTTTCATTGAGCAGGCGAAAGGCGATTTCAGGATCGTCTTCCTGCAACGCCGCCTCGCATTGGATACGCATCGTCGCGCGGTCCGGCATCGGGCCGCCGACACGCGTGTCCAGCAGTTCGTCCAGTAGGATCGGATACAGCGCCAGGCGCTCGGCCAGCAACGCACTCCTCGACACCACATCGACCAGCCGCGCCAGTGCGCTGGGTTGCTCATCCAGCAGCGCGAAATAGCTCGCGCGGCGCAGAATCGCATGCAGCAATACCAGCAGACGCTTGAGTGCCGCATCAGGCTGCGAGGAACGCGCAGCGGCTTCCAGCAACGCGGGCAATACGCGATCCAGTCGCGCGCGCGCCGCATCCGACAGGCTGCGCACGCCGGAAGACTGTGCGAAATCGCGTAGCGACCCATCTGCTGAAGTGGCATCGGAAAAGCCTGCTTCCGCCAGCGTCTGCGGCTCGCCTGACTCAGGCAATCCGCGCCAATAACCGGTCAGCGCGCCTGGCACTTCGGTACGCTTGCGTGGAGCCAGCAGCTGCTCGAATTCCGCAGCAACTCGATTGCGCTGGACTTCCAGCGCATCACACAGCGATGGCCATCCGTCGTAACCCAACCCCTGCGCGATGCGTGCGCGATCCAGCGCGTCAAGCGGTAGTGAGTGGGTCTGGGCATCACGCAGCATCTGCAATCGATTTTCGAGCTTGCGCAGGAAACGATAGGCATGCACCAGCGCTGCACCATCTTCGGCTGATATCTGCCGCGCATCCATCAGCGCGTGTAATGCCGGCAGCAAACGCCGGTCACGCAGGCCGGGTTCGCGGCCACCGTGGATCAGCTGCAAGGCCTGCGCCAGGAATTCGATTTCGCGTATCCCGCCTGGACCACGCTTGATGTTGTCGGACATGTCGCGCCGCGCAACCTCGGCAGCAATGGCGGCCTTCATGTCGCGCATTCCGTCCAGCGCAGTGAAATCCAGGTAGCGCCGGAACACGAAGGGCCGCAGTGTCTGCAGCCATTGTTCGCCTTCGGCGATATCGCCGGCCACGGCACGTGCTTTCAGCCAGGCGTAGCGTTCCCAGTCGCGACCTTCGCGCTGGAAATACTGGTCCATGCCGGCGAACGAGAGCGCCACGCGCCCTGCATTGCCGAAAGGCCGCAGGCGCAAATCCACGCGGTGGCTGAATCCGTCGACCGTGGGTTCGTCGAGCAACTTGGCCAGCCGCTGGCCCAGGCGGGCAAAATAGTCTTCCGCCGTCAGCGGTCGCGGGCCATCGGATTCGCCAGCCTGCGGATAGGCGTAGACCAGGTCGACGTCGGAAGAGAAATTCAGCTCCCCGCCACCCAGCTTGCCCAGCCCGAACACGACCAAC
>JBDTZK010000181.1:0-4988 GCA_040005195.1 Pseudoxanthomonas sp. | reverse complement strand
AGAAGCCTTCCACCGGCCCCGATACCACGCCCGACAACGACGCCACGCGCCGCTACAGCGTGGAAGAACTGGCCGCCGCATTCCCGGACTCGGCACCGCAACACGCCCCGAGCAAGGTTGAGAGCACGCCGCCACAAGCCGTGCAGCCCGAGGCAATGCCCGACGCAACGCCCGGCGCCGTTCCCGCAGTCGAGCCGGCTGCGGACATCCTTGTTCCTGTTCCTGTTCCTGTTCCTGTTCCTGTTCCTGTTCCTGTTGCTGTACCCGCTCCAGCGCCAGCTCCTGTTCCTGCGCCCATCAATCCAGCGGCCGCTACCCACGCGCCTGCCGAAGCCGAACGTCCTGCCCCCGCGACCGCCGGCAAGCCGGGCTGGCGCGAACGCCTGCGTGGCAGCGGATTCGCGCGCGGCATGGGCGGCTTGTTTTCGCGCAATCCCAAGCTGGACGACGACCTGCTGGATGAAATAGAAACCGCCCTGATCACTGCGGATGTGGGCGTACCGGCCACCACCGGATTGGTCGAAGGTCTGCGCAAACGCATGAAGGCGCGCGAGTTTGCCGATGCACAAGCGCTACTCAAAGCCTTGCGTGCGGACTTGATCGCATTGCTTGCACCGGTCGCGCTGCCCTTGCAGATAGATGCGTCGTTGAAGCCCTTCGTGGTGCTGACGGTAGGCGTCAATGGCGTAGGCAAGACCACGACCATCGGCAAACTGGCGCGCCGCTTCAAGGAACAGGGACACAGCCTGATGCTGGCCGCAGGCGATACCTTCCGCGCTGCCGCCGTGGCGCAGTTGCAAGCCTGGGGCGAACGCAACGGCGTGCCCGTCGTGGCCCAGGGACAGGATGCCGACCCGGCGTCCGTTGCATTCGATGCGCTGCAGGCCGCCAAGGCACGCGGCATCGAAGTGCTCATCGCCGACACCGCCGGCCGCCTGCACACGCAGCAGGGACTGATGGCCGAACTGGGCAAGATTCGCCGCGTACTGGGCAAGCTGGACCCGACAGCGCCACATGAAGTGCTGATGGTCATCGACGGCACCACCGGCCAAAACGCGCTGTCGCAGTTGCGCCAGTTCCATGCCGCCGTCGGCGTCACCGGTCTGGTCATCACAAAGCTGGACGGCACTGCCAAGGGCGGCGTGGTGTTTGCGCTGGCCCGCGAGTTCGGCATCCCGATCCGCTATGCCGGTATCGGCGAACGCTCCGAAGACCTGCGCGTGTTCGATGCCGAAGCCTTCGTCGATGCACTGCTGCCTGAAGCGCTGGGCGCATGAACCGGGCTGGATTTCGCTGACATGACCCGACGTCGCAAGATCACGCTGCTGGTGATCGCAGCGGCGATCCTTGTCGGTGCACTGGTCATCCGTAGCTTGCTGGATCCGGCGTACCTGGTGCCCAAGCTGCTGGCCATGGCCGGCGACTCGCTCGGCCTGGAAATCACCGCCAGCGGCAGCAGTGATTACCGCCTGCGCGGCACGCCTGAATTGACCGCCCGCAAGGTCATTGCACGCGAGCCCGGAGGCGGCGCGATCCTGCTTCAAGCGGAGCGCGTCTATATCGCCGTGCCATGGTCGACGCTGCGCTCACGTGGCGCGGAACTGTCTGTCGACCGTATTGAACTTGACGCGCCGGTCCTGGATGCGGCCGCCTTGCAGCGCTGGCTCTCCAAACGACCGCCCAGCCAAAGTCCCCTTCCCACCCTGTCGAGTGGCATCGGCATCACGCGGGGACGCATCACTGGCGATGGCTGGAAAGTCGACAACCTTGGCGTCGATCTGTTGTCGCTGGCGCCCGAAAAACCGTTGCGTGCGCATCTGAGCGGGCTTTACAGCACAGGACTCGCCACCACAGGACTCGCTCGCGCTTCCACGCGCGTGCCTTTTGATGTGCACGCCACGCTGACCCGGCCCACCAGTGGCGCCGGTATTGGCGTGGTCGGACAGCTGTCGATTGAAAGTACCGACTGGCGCATGCCGTCGACTGTCCGGCTGTCGGCGAAACTACTGACTGAAGACGGATTTCAGCTGCAACATACGGTACTGGGCAGCAGATCGCGTCTGCTGTCAGGCGCAACCAACCTGCCCTTCGCGATAGGGATCGCAGGCACGCTGCGCGCCGATGCAGAAACGATCCTCCTGGAGCCCGCCGGACTGGCCACGATCGGTGCCGATGCGATGCCCACACTCACAGGCAGCGGTGATTTTTCATGGGGTGACGCCGTGCGTATCAATCTGGCCGGCACCTTGGCCGACTGGCCATCGGCATGGCCCGCCTTGCCACCACCGCTTGGACGTTCGGCGTCGCCGCTTCCCTTCCAGCTGGCCTACGACGGTGCGAATGATTTTTCCGATGTGGCGTCCTTGCACATGCAACGTGACGAGACGGTTTTCGACGGTCGGTTCCGACTGACGGAGATGCTGGACTGGATGCAAGTGGGCAGCGAAGGTTCGCTACTGCCGCCACTGACCGGGCAGCTGAAAACTCCCCGACTGGAAGTGTCCGGCGCCACGCTGGAAGGCGTGGAGATCCAGATCGAAGAGCCGACCCTTCCGCCCAGCAACACGAAGCAATGAAGATTCCGCAGGAAGACCACTTCGCGCAGCGTTTGCTGACCTGGTTTGACACCTCCGGCCGCCATGACCTGCCGTGGCAGCATCCGCGCACGCCGTATCGCGTGTGGCTGTCCGAAATCATGCTGCAACAGACCCAGGTGCGAACCGCGATACCGTACTTCCAACGCTTCGTGGAAGTATTCCCCACACTCGGCGATCTGGCCGCAGCAACGCTGGATGAAGTGTTGGCGCAGTGGTCCGGCCTTGGGTATTACGCACGCGCCCGCAACCTGCATTCCAGTGCGCGCCTGTGCGCGGAATTGCATGGCGGCGAATTGCCACGCGACTTCGACGCGCTGCTGGCCTTGCCCGGCATTGGTCGCAGCACGGCAGGCGCGATCCTGGCGCAGGCATGGGGCGACCGTTTCGCGATCCTCGATGGCAACGTCAAACGCGTGCTCACGCGCTACCACGGCGTCGCCGGCTGGCCCAACACACCCGCGGTAGAAAAGCAGCTGTGGGCATTGGCGCAGACACATCTTCCACATAGCCGCCTGGCCGACTACACGCAGGCGCAGATGGATTTCGGCGCCACGCTATGCACACGGAAAAACCCGGCCTGCATGCTGTGCGTGCTGAATGCCGATTGCGTGGCACTGCGCGACGGGCGCGTGGAAGAGCTTCCCACCTCGCGGCCAGGCAAACCGCTTCCCGAGCGCATCGCGCTGATGCTGCTGGTACGCAACGCAGCGGGCGAAGTACTGCTGCAGCGGCGGCCACCTACGGGTATCTGGGCTTCGTTATGGTCATTGCCCGAAGCGGCCACACACGACCAGGCGCGCGCCTGGTTTTCGGCGCAGCTGCACGGCGACTACGACCAGGGCGAAGCGCTGGCTGAAATTCCGCACGTCTTCACCCACTACCGGCTGCGCATGCACCCACTGCGATGGAACGCACTCGTCGCGCGCGCGGTGGTGCGTGACAATGACGACCTGCGCTGGGTGTCACCTGCCGGCCTGGTTTCCCTGGGACTGCCAGCGCCCATCCGCAAACTCCTCGGCAACTAAGGGCTTCCCATGCCAAGAACCATTTCATGCGATTACCAGAAGCAACCGGCCGAAGGGCTGGATTTCGTGCCGTATCCCGGCGAACTGGGCCAGCGCATCTATGCCCACATCGGCAAGCCCGCCTGGGCTGCATGGCTGGCGCACCAGACCATGCTGATCAATGAAAACCGGCTGTCACCGCGCGACCCGAAACATCGGGCGTTCCTGGAAAAGGAGCTGGTGAAGTTCCTGTTCGAGGGCGGCGGCGACAAGCCCGCAGGCTACGTCGCCGAAGAGTAAAAAACCCTTCTCCCTTCGGGAGTAGGTGCCCGCAGGGCGGATAAGGGTACGCAGGAACCCATGCTGTAAGGAACATGGATTTGGCCGCATCCTCACTCTCTCAGCTGCGCATATGCATCGAGTGCCGGCGAAAACAGCTTCGCTTCTAGCTACCCGAAGCCGCTTCCCGCTCCACCACCTTGGCTTCACGCAGATCCTTCTGAGCCTGCTTCAGTCCTTTCACGTCCAGCGGGCGGATGGTCTCGATCCTGCACGGCATGCGCATGTTGCTGGTGCCGCCGCCATGCACGTAGACATTGTCGAACTGCGCCGACACCCGGCCCATCATGTTGCTCAGGCTGATGGCCGGGGCGAAGTCCAGATCATCGCAACGGCCGTAGAGCTGAAGCAGATAAGCCTGGTTGGGCCTGGTCCAGACCGCCAGCGCCGAATCGCCCAAGGGCGTCCAACCGTTGATCTGGCCGAAATACTTGAAACCATTCACCGGCTCGCCGGCATGACTCTGGTACAGGGCCAGCGTTTCAGCGTCGGACAGTCGGGTGGTACTGCAGGCACTCAACACCAGCGCCAGGCCGGATAACAGCAGCCATCGTTTCATTACGCACTCCGGAAATAAGGGGGTAACGCAATACTGCACCCCCGATATTGAAGCGAAACCCACTTCCACCAGACCCGTTCAGCGCACGGGCGGCTTGCCGCGCGGCCCCCGTCCCCGTATCATCCCGCCCTCACTTCGGCTTGGCCGCAGGTGCAGTGGCCGGGTAGCTCAGTCGGTAGAGCAAGGGATTGAAAATCCCTGTGTCGGGGGTTCGATTCCCTCCCCGGCCACCATTAGGTGGTCGATCAGAAGTCTGTATATGAAAGGGTTTCCAGCGATGGAAACCCTTTTTGCTTTGTGACGCATACGAGCCAGACTTCAATGGAAGTGCATCAGCTGGCCGACCGAAGGGGCGGTGGCACCGCTTTCGGGCATTGGCCCGGCGCCAGTCTCTGCCTCGATTCGAACTAACTAGCAATGGTGCGAATGCGCCCGGCACTCGGATCATCAGTGCGGGCATCCCTGCCCTCGCACCTCGACGCGTAAGAG
>JBDTZK010000180.1:0-5002 GCA_040005195.1 Pseudoxanthomonas sp. | reverse complement strand
GCTGTACCAGCAGTCGCTGAAGCACGATGCGCGCTTCATGATCGAATACTTTGCGCTGGATCTGATCTTTGACGAGGAAGGCGCCTGCAAGGGCGTGTTGGCCCTCGACATGGCCGAGGGTTCATTGCACCTGTTCCGCGCGCAGGGCGTGGTGCTGGCCACCGGCGGTTATGGTCGCGCGTATTTCAGTGCGACCTCGGCGCATACCTGCACCGGCGACGGCGGCGGTCTTGCATTGCGTGCCGGCCTGCCAATGCAGGACATGGAATTCGTGCAGTTCCATCCGACCGGCATCTACGGCGCAGGGTGTCTGATCACCGAGGGCGTGCGCGGCGAAGGCGGCATCCTGCGCAACAGCAACGGCGAGCGCTTCATGGAACGCTACGCACCGCACTACAAGGACCTGGCGTCGCGCGATGTGGTGTCGCGTTCGATGACCATCGAGATCCGCGAAGGTCGTGGTGTTGGCGACAAGAAGGACCACATCCTCCTTGACCTGACCCATCTGGGGCCGGAAGTCATCCACGAGAAACTGCCCGGCATCGCCGAAAGCGCGCGCATCTTCGCGGGCGTCGACGTGTCCACCCAGCCCATTCCGGTCATCCCGACGGTGCACTACAACATGGGCGGCATTCCCACCAACTATCACGGTGAAGTCGTGCGCAAGGTCGGCGACAACCCGGACTCGGTGGTGCCCGGTCTGTACGCCATCGGTGAGGCGGCGTGTGTGTCGGTGCATGGCGCCAACCGCCTGGGTTCCAACTCGCTGCTGGATCTGGTGGTGTTCGGCCGCGCGGTCGCCAACCGTTGCGCGGAAACCATCAAGATTGGCGGTCCGCACAGCAAGCTGGCCGACGACGTCTGCGACAAGGCGTTGTCGCACCTGGACAAGCTGCGCAACGCCAACGGCGACACACCGACTTCGGTGATCCGCGACAACATGCAGGCCACCATGCAGAGCGACGCGGCGGTATTCCGCACGTCGAAGACGCTGAAGGAAGGCTGCGACAAGATGGATGAGATCTTCACCTCGTTCGAGGACGTGAAGGTGTCGGACCGCTCGTTGATCTGGAACTCCGACCTGCTGGAAACCTACGAGCTGCATAACCTGTTGCTCAATGCGGTCGCCACCATCAATTCGGCCGAACAGCGCCACGAGAGCCGCGGCGCGCACGCGCACGAAGATTTCCCGGATCGTGACGACGTCAACTGGCAGAAACACACGCTGGTCAACGTGGACGAGAAGGGCAAGTGCAGTTTCGATTTCCGCCCGGTGCACATGTACACGTTGAGCAAAGACGTTGACGTAGTGCCGCCGAAGCCGCGCGTTTATTGATGTTTGCCTCCATTAAATTGCCGCTCATCCTATTTGCTACCTTATGGGGGGCGGCGCCCTTCTTTGCGAATGCAGATGAACTTCAGCAGATTGATGGTGCTGCCGGTTGCAAGTCGTTACGAGAAGGTTTTTTTGGCTCTTCCGACAGTGATATGTGTCTGAAAAGCGAGCGCATGGGATTGCCGGGATCTAAAGCATCGGTGCGAATTCCGCAAGGCTGGGTTTGCGATGTTGGCGGAACTTCCAACATGGAGGACGAGTATCTGAGTGTGCTCAGTTGTATCCCAGTTGGTGGCGGTTCGCCTGTCAGTCTGCAGAAAGTGCACGCTGCAAGAATGCCGCTTTCAATGGATCAGTATTTTGAGCTTTCAATGGCCGGTTATGAAAAGGGGCCCGGCGCGGATTATTTTTTTCGGCCCAGAAAGATAGATATTGCAGACAGGAAAGCTGTCGAGTCCGCTTCACAATCCGGCGTGATCTTCGACTACGTGGGCGGCGGTGGCGGCGCAGGTAAGATGGCCCATCACTCGATTATTGTTGAGGATGGGGACATCTTCTATCAGTGTGAGCTCCAGACTTCCTCTACTCAATACACGGAAGAGCTGCGACATATTTATAAAGAATTCTGTTCTTCCATCAAATTCGCTGTAGCGGAAAACCCGAGCGGAATAAGTTAACCATGGCCGAATTCACCCTCCCGAAAAACTCCAAGGTCCAGAAGGGCAAGCATTTCCCGTCCAAGGGCGCCAGGAACCCGCGCACTTTCAAGGTGTATCGCTGGAGCCCTGACGACGACCAGAACCCGCGTACCGATACCTACGAGGTTGACCTGGATGCGTGCGGGCCGATGGTCCTGGACGCGCTGATCAAGATCAAGAACGAGATCGACCCCACGCTGACCTTCCGCCGTTCCTGCCGCGAGGGCATCTGCGGTTCCTGCGCGATGAACATCGACGGGACAAACACGCTGGCCTGCACCAAGGCCATCGAGGACTGTGGCAAGGCCGAGGTGCCGATCTATCCACTGCCGCACATGGACGTGATCAAGGACCTGGTGCCGGACCTGACCCATTTCTACGCGCAGTACGCGTCGATCAAGCCGTGGATCCGCACCCAGACCGCTGCGCCGCCGGATCGTGAGCGCCTGCAATCCCCGGAAGACCGCAAGCAACTCGATGGCCTGTACGAATGCATTCTGTGCGCGTGCTGTTCGACGTCGTGCCCCAGCTACTGGTGGAATGGCGAGCGTTACCTTGGTCCGGCCATCCTGTTGCAGGCCTATCGCTGGATTGTCGACTCGCGCGATGAAGACACCGGTGCGCGCCTGGACGACCTGGAAGATCCTTTCCGCCTGTACCGCTGCCACACCATCATGAATTGCGCACGCACCTGCCCGAAGGGATTGAACCCGGCGCTGGCAATCGCGGAGATCAAGAAGTTGATGCTGGCTCGCCGCAGCTGACATGTCGGCCCATTCCACCGCGATACGCTGGTCGGCGGTGGGTCCAGCTGCTGCTTCAGCCGGTAGGCGCGCGGCGGTCCATTTCCGCCCACGTTATCGACTGCCAATGCTGTTCTTCGTGGCAGTGCTGCGCCAGTGACTGGCATGAACGAAGCCGAGATCCTTGAACTGAAGCGACTGCGCTGGCGTTGTCGGCGCGGCATGCGCGAACTGGACCAGTTGTTCGGTCGTTATCTCGATCGGCAATGGGTATCCGCTTCCGAAGCCGATCGCGACGTATTCCTACGCTTGCTCGACTGCGAGGACGATAAGCTCTGGCGCTGGTTCATGGGCTATGAGGATTGTCCTGATGACGCACTCGCATCACTCATCCA
Organism: Pseudoxanthomonas sp.; assembly: GCA_040005195.1. GTDB lineage: Bacteria > Pseudomonadota > Gammaproteobacteria > Xanthomonadales > Xanthomonadaceae > Pseudoxanthomonas_A. The sequence continues at coordinate 1,830 of JBDTZK010000180.1, read as the reverse complement.
GCAGATCCGTCAGCTGCCGCCTTGAATGGCATCCCTCGCGCTGGGTGATTGGCGGGCTGTGGTTGCTGGGGCTGCTGGCCTCGATCTCAGTGCTTCTGTCGGGCGTGCCCAGACCGGCCGCCTGGCTGCTCATCGCCTTCCTGCTGATGCACGCTGCGTGGCTGGCACGTCGCGAATCACGCTTGCCGCTGCGCACCGTGCTGTTTCCGGGGAACGAGCTGCCGGTGTTGGTGGATGGCAAGCCGGTGGAGCAGGTGGCCGTGCAATGGCGCGGGCCCGTGGCCTTCGTGTCGTGGAAGGCCAGCAACGGCAAGCGCATCCGCCTGTCCTGGTGGCCGGATACCTTGCCGCCGCCCTGCAGACGTGAACTGCGTCTGGCCGCTGGCAGCACCGAGGCTTCGCGCCACGCGCTTGCAGTGTCAACATAGCGGCCTATGTTCAAGCCCATCCCAGTCGCCATCGGCCTGCGTTACCTGCGCGCCAAACGCCGCAATGGCTTTATTTCCTTCATCTCGCTGGCTTCTATCCTCGGCATTGCCCTAGGCGTGACCGTACTCATCACCACTTTGTCGGTGATGAGCGGTTTCCAGCGCGAGATCCGCGACCGCATGCTGCAGATGACCGCCCATGCCACGGTCAGTGCCGCCGGCGATGCAATGCAGGACTGGCCGCATGCGGTCGAGGTGGCATTGAAGGACCCCCGGGTGGCGAGTGCGGCACCATACGTGGATATCCAGGCCTTGATCGAAGGCTCACGCAACCAGCCGGCCATGATTCGCGGCATCGTGCCTTCGGAAGAGAAAAAGGTGTCGGTGCTGGCCGAAAAGATGAAGCGCGGCAGCGTGGATTCGCTGGCACCAGGTTCGTTCAACATCGTGCTGGGCCAGGAGCTCGCGGTGTGGCTGGGCGTGGGCGTGGGCGACAGCGTGGTGGTGATGCTGGCCGATGCCCAGGCGACGCCGATGGGTGCAGTGGCCAAGATGAAACGCTTCAAGGTGAGTGGCATCTTCGAAGCCGGCTATAACGAAATCGACAAGGGTCTGGCAGTAGTCAACATGTCCGACCTGCAGCGCGTGTTGAAGATGGGCGATGGCGTGACCGGCGTGCGATTGAAACTGCACGACATGGACCAGTCCTGGAACGTGGCCAGGGACCTGGCAGAGAACCTGCGTGGTCCTTATCGGATCAGCGACTGGACCAGCGAGAACGCCAACCTCTACCACTCTCTGAAGATGGAGAAGACGGTGATGGGCATCCTGCTGTCGCTGATCATCGCCATGGGTGCATTCAATCTTGTTTCTTCGCAGGTCATGCTGGTCACGGACAAGCAGGCCGATATCGCCATTCTGCGCACGCTGGGGCTGACGCCGCGCGGGGTGATGCAGGTTTTCATGGTGCAGGGTTCGCTGATCGGCATCATCGGCACCGTGCTGGGCGTGGTCGGCGGCATTGCACTGACCATGAACCTGGAACGCATCCTGGGTTTGATTGAATCCACCTTCAACGTGACGCTGCTGCCCTCCGATGTGTACTACATCACCGGCTTGCCGTACGACCTGCAGGCGAGCGACGTGGTGATCATTGCCTTGGTCGCCCTGGCGATGAGTTTCCTGGCCACTTTGTACCCTGCATGGCGTGCGGCGCGTACGCAGCCTGCCGAGGCCCTTCGCTATGAATGACATCCCGCATGCATCAGGACTGGTGGTCCAGGCCGAGTCACTGGCCAAGACCTATGCCGAAGGTTCATTGCGCACGCCCGTGTTCGACGGACTGGACTTGAAGGTCGAGGCGGGCGAGACAGTGGCCATCGTCGGTGCTTCCGGTGCGGGC
>JBDTZK010000179.1:0-5051 GCA_040005195.1 Pseudoxanthomonas sp. | reverse complement strand
TCGCCCATACCGACTTGCCCAAATCGCTGGAAGGCTATTACCAGGAAACCGGCCGCGCCGGGCGTGATGGCGAACCCGCCGAGGCATGGCTTTGCTACGGCCTGGGCGACATGGTGCTGCTGAAACAGATGATCGAGCAGTCCGAAGCCGGGGAGGAGCGCAAACAGCTGGAACGCCGCAAGCTGGACCAGTTGCTGGGGTATTGCGAGTCGATGCAATGCCGTCGGCAGGTGTTGCTGGCGGGTTTTGGTGAAACCTACGTGCCTGTCGATACGCCTGAAGGTGGCGCCGGGCAGCCCTGTGGCAACTGCGACAACTGCCTGCAACCAGCCGCCAGCTGGGATGCGACGCTGGCCGCGCAAAAAGCCCTGAGTTGCGTCTATCGCTCCGGGCAGCGTTTCGGCGCCGTGCACCTGATTGATGTGCTGCGCGGCAGCGAAAGCGAACGCATCCAGCAGTTCGGTCACGACAAGCTCAGTACTTATGGCATCGGCAAGGACCTGGATGCCAAGTCATGGCGCAGCGTCTTCCGCCAGCTCGTGGCGACCGGCTTGCTGGAAGTGGATACGGAGGCCTTCGGCGGACTGCGCCTGACCGATTCCAGCCGCGCCGTGCTCACCGGCAAACAGACCGTGGTCCTGCGCAAGGAGGCACCAGGCAAGAAGGCGCGCGAGCGCGACCGCGGTCCACGCACCGGCCTGCCCGTGCAGGCGCAGGATCTGTCGCTGTTCGGTGCCTTGCGCGATTTGCGTGCCGCGTTGGCCAAGGAACAGAACGTGCCGGCCTACGTGATTTTCCACGACAGCACCCTGCGGAACATCGCCGAGCAGCGCCCCGATACGCTCGCAGCGCTGGCACAGGTAGGCGGCATTGGTGGCGCCAAGCTCGAGCGCTACGGCCCACAGGTGCTGGAAACGATCCGCGAGCAGGGTTGATGCGCGCGCCCGCTGCGTACAGCAGGAAACATTGTTACCCTGTCACTGGCTCCAGCAGGTAGCCAAAGCCACGCCGGGTAGTGATGAGGTCGGCGCCGAATTTCTTGCGCAAGCGCGCGACGATGGCTTCGATGGCGTTCGCATCGCCGCTCTCGGCCGCACCGTACAGGTGTTCGGCCAGTTCGTCAGCCGGCACCGCGCGGCCGGACTGATGGGCCAGGAAATCCAGCAGCCGGAATTCCAGTGGCGATAGCCGCGCTGGCGCGCCGTTGAACATCGCGCTCATGCGCGTGGTGTCCAGGCGCAGCGCGCCGATCACCACCACGTTGGAAGTGCGCCCTGCCCCACGCCGGACCATGCCGCGCAGGCGTGCGACCAGTTCACCCATCTCGAATGGCTTGGACAGGTAGTCGTCGGCACCGGCCTCGATGCCTTCGACTTTTTCCGTCCAGTCACCGCGCGCGGACAACACGATCACCGGGAACGCACGACCCGCCGCGCGCCATTTGCGCAGTACCGAAAGCCCGTCCAATCGCGGCAACCCCAGGTCCAGCACGGCGGCGTCGTAATCCTCCACATCTCCCTGATACCAGGCGGTTTCACCATCGCCGACCAGCTCCACGGAAAAGCCAGCAGCCTGCAGCGAGCGCTGCAGGTCCGCGCCGATATCAGGATCATCTTCGACCACCAGACAGCGCACCGATCAGTCGTCCTTGATCTTCAGCACTGCGCCATTACGCGCATTCAAGGTGATCTTGCGCACCTGGCCAGTGGGCGTGAGCACCTTGACCTTGTACTCCCAGCCGGTGTCTTCCGATTCCAGTTCGACTTCGATGACATCGCCTGGCACACGGCGCTGGGCAATATCGAGGATCTGCACCAGTGGCAGGATTTCGCCCTTCTGCAACAGACGACGTGCTTCGACATGGTCGTCCTTGCCAGCGAACGCAACGGACACGGGGAAAAGGGAAACCGCGACGACGAAGGCCAGCGGCGCGGCAAAACTGCGTAAGCGGGATTTGATTTTCATGGGTCGGAGCATGCAACAGCCCTCCTGACATTTACCTGACAAGCAGGATGCCCGTGGTGTCAGCCAGCGCAGTCTAGCCTGCCCGCTTCATCCACGGAAATCACGTGCAATGCGGATCGCCACGCTTCCTTCCTGCTTATGCCTTGCGCTCTTCGCACAAGGCCTGTCTGTCTATAGCGCCCATGCGCAAACCACGGAAAGCCCGGGCATCACCGGTTATGCCCACGAATATTTCGTGGCCACTTCACCGTCCAACGCACGCGACATGGTCGAACGGCTGCCGGGCTTCACTGTGGTGGAGTCCGACGCCGACGTGCGGGGCTATGCGGCCGCGCAAGGCAACGTGCTGATCGACGGCGCGCGCCCGTCCAGCAAGCACGTGGACATCGGCGAGCTGTTGAAGCGCATTCCCGCCGCATCAGTGGATCGCATCGAGTTGATCCGCAGTGGCGCACCCGGCATCGACATGGGCGGTTTCGCCGTGCTGGCCAATGTGATCCGCAAGCGCGGTGCCAATACCGAATCAGCAATCGAATTTGGCGGCGTCGCTTCCACCGATGGCTGGACTGCGCCCCTGGCACAACTGGAATATGGCCGCAGGTGGGACAGCCGGGCGCTAGACCTGGCGGTCAAGTTCGAACCGGAACTGGACGATGACAGTGGCCGCGGCACAATCCGCAGCTTCGACCCGCAGGGAACCTTGCTGGAGTCGGCTGCCTTGGACACGCGCACCGTCAAGCGCAACGGCGAAGCCAGCGCAAGTTGGCGGCAACCACTTGCCGGCGGGCGTTTCACCCTTACCACGGCCATGCGTGGGGAGCGCGCGCGCACCGATACGCAGATCACTGCATTGCTGCCAGGCAGCGACAATGAAGTCGTGGCCGAGGATGAAGACCTGACCCAGGCCGAGATTGGCGCGCGCTTCGTTCGCACCCTCGGCACGCACTCCACGCTGGAAATGATGGCATCTCAGCAATTGGGGTGGCTGGACAGCCTGGAACGTTCGATGGAGGGCGGCGACGAAGAGAGCTTCGAAGAGAAGACCGATACCGGCGAAAGCATTGCCCGCATCGACCTGACCCACGAGTGGTCCGGGCAGTTGTCTTTCGCTACCTCACTGGAGGGTGCTTTCAATTTCCTCGAAAGCAATGCGGCACTGGTGGAGAACGGCAACCCGGTGTTGCTACCGGGATCCGAAGTGCGCATCGAGGAAACCCGCGTGGAAGTAGCCGCAGGCGCGACCTGGAAACCCGCCGCGCAATGGGTACTGGAAGCCGGCATGCGGGTGGAAAACTCTTCCATCACCCAGACCGGCGACACGCCACTGGAACGTCGCTTCACCTATCCGAAGCCACGCATTGCCGTGCGCTGGGATGCAGATGACCACAACCAACTGCGGCTGACGCTGTCGCGCGAAGTCGGGCAACTTGATTTCGCGGACTTTGTCGCCTCCGCGTCATTGGACAGTGGGCTGGTCAGCGCGGGCAATGCGGAACTGGAACCCGACAAGACCTGGCGCATGGTCACGGCCTGGGAACATCATTTCTGGACCGACGCGGCCTTCACGGCCAGTTGGACACACGACCGTATTACCGACGTGGTCGACCGTGTGCTGGTGACCACGACAGACGATGTGTTCGATGCGCCCGGCAATATCGGTGCAGGCCGTCGCGACACGCTCACCATCGAACTGTCCGCGCCACTGGATCGTTTTGGCTTCAGTGGCGCGCAGCTGCGCAGCGCGATGCTGTGGCGCAGGAGCCGCGTGACCGATCCTGTCACCGGTGAGTCGCGTGGCATTTCCGAAGAGAAGCCGGTCGAAGCCTCCATCGAGCTGACCCAGGACCTGCCCGCGTGGCGATTCAACTGGGGCCTTCAGGTCGAGCACATCGCCGAGCGGAAAACCAAATACCGCTATGACGAAGTCAGGAACGAATCGGAAGGGACGGGCTGGACCTTGTTCGCCGAACGTCGTATTGGTGAACACTGGCGCATGCGTGCGGAAGCGACCGATCTGTTCGGCCGCGACTTCAAAGAGACGCGCGACAAGTACGACGGCCCTCTTTCAACCCGGGCCATCGACGAAATCGAACGACGCAACCACCAGACACCCGGCTATTTCAGTCTGACTTTCCGTCGTAGTATGGGCGGGTAGGCCAGCCTTCCGGCGCATCCACGCCGTAATATCCGCCTCCGCTCTTGAAGCGCTCCAGCCTTTCCAGTTCATCCGGATCAGACTTGCGGTCCCAGGTTTTCACGCCGTTCTTCAGGTCGTCGGGTGTCAGCACCAGGGGCTCCCAGACGGATTCGCCCATAACGTCGTGCAAGGTGTAGCTGAGGGTCGGCGTCTTGCCCGCCATGTCGAAGCGCATCACACCCACGTTCACCGAACGGGTCCACGTATCACGCACGCGCACTTCCGGCATCTGCCGAGTATTCTTGACCGCCGGCATCTGCGCCAGTGGCGAAGAGCAGAAGTCGTACAGGTCATAGCCACCCTGCCCCGAACGCGGGATGCAATTGAGTTCGCCCATGTGCGAATCGCCGGAGATGCACACCACACCGCTGATGTCCTGGTCGCGGATGAAATCGAAGAGTTCGTTGCGTTCGGTCAGGTACACACCCCACGAATCGCCGCCCTTCTCGTTTTCCGCCGACGACCAGCCGCCGCCGATGGCCAGCACTTTGAACGGGGTGCGGCTGGCCTTGAGCTCGCGCTTCAGCCATGCCTTCTGCCTGGCACCGAGCATGGTCTTGCCAGCGTCATCGATCTTGTCGGTGGGGTCACGGTGGTAGCGACCGTCGAGCACGAAAAAATCCACGCCGCCGTATTGCTGCTTGAAATAGACGCCCGGATTGTCGGTTTCGCCGCTGGCAGGGTTGGCCCAGAAATTGCGGAACACCTGCAGTGATTCAGCCTTGAACGGACTGCGCCCATCGGAATCGTTGTAGCCGAAGTCATGATCGTCCCAGGTCGCCAGTTGCGGCGTCGAGCGCAACAGCGGCTCCAATCGCTCCACCGCGCGACCACGGCCGTACAAGTCCACTAGCGCGGCACGCTGGTCGCTGTCGGCGTAGATATTGTC
>JBDTZK010000178.1:0-5068 GCA_040005195.1 Pseudoxanthomonas sp. | reverse complement strand
GAAACGGGCGGGTGCGCCAAGCCTGCGGCGGCGGCTGACGCAGTCGTTACGCCCAGGCAGGTACGGTGTGTACCCTTACAAACCGCTTTGCGCCTGGCCATCCGTGCCCGCCGCGGCCTGTGCGCCCCTACCTTCATCGTGCTGTGCACGCATCCGCCAGACGAGGTTTATCGTGGTATTCCGAATTTCCATCTTCATCGTCGCCCTGCTCGTCGCCGTCGCCGGCTTCTGGCCCGGCCCGTTCAATGCGTATGTACAGGCCACGCTGTCCGGACTGGTTCCGAGTGCCGGCTGGCTGTATCTGCTGGTGGTGTTCGCCACACTGGTGTTCCTGCTGTATCTGGCTTTCGGTCGCTTCGCGCAATTGCGCATCGGTGGCGAAGACGCAGAGCCGGAATTCTCGACCACCAGCTGGCTGGCCATGCTGTTTGCCGCCGGCATGGGCATCGGCCTGGTGTTCTGGGGCGCGGCTGAGCCGGTTTCACACTATGTGCAGCCGCCCGAAAACCTTGCACCGCAAAGTATGGCCGCCGCACGCGCCGCGATGCGCTATGCCTTTTTCCACTGGGGCCTGCATCCGTGGGCCATCTATGCCCTGTTGGGCCTGGCCATGGCCTGGTTCCAGTTCAACCGCAACGGCCGCGGGCTGGTGAGTGACCTGCTGCAACCGGTACTCGGCAAGCACCATCGCGGCTGGGTCGGCACCGTGGTGGACGTGACCGCCGTGGTGGCCACTACCATCGGCGTGGCCACCACGCTGGGCTTCGGCACGATCCAGATCGCGGCTGGACTGCATCGGGTGTTCGGCCTCAGCGCCTCGACCGGCGTGCAACTGGCCATCATCGGCATCGCCTTCGTGCTGTACATGGCCTCCAGCAGCAGTGGCGTGGGTCGCGGCATCAAGTGGTTGTCCAATCTCAACCTGGCCTTGGCGGGCGTGCTGTTGCTACTGGTCTTGCTGCTGGGTCCGACCAGCTTCATCTTCGACACGTTCACCACCACCCTGGGCAGCTACCTGGATCACCTGGTGGAAATGAGCCTGCGCATGTCGCCTTTTTCCGGCGGCACCTGGGTCAGTGAATGGACGATTTTCTACTGGGCCTGGTGGATCGCTTGGGCACCGTTCGTGGGCGCATTCATTGCCCGCGTGTCACGCGGTCGCAGCGTGCGCGAGTTCGTGCTTGGCGTGGTGGTCGCGCCCAGCCTGCTGGGTTTCGCCTGGTTCTCGGTGTTCGGCGGGGCCGCGCTGTGGGCACAGATTTTCGGTGGCGCGGACCTGGTCGGTGCACTGGCCAAGGGCTACGAGACCGTGCTGTTTGCCTTGTTCGATACATTGCCCGCCAGCAAGCTGCTGGCGACGCTGGCACTGGTGCTGCTGATCAGCTTCTTCGTCACCTCGGCCGATTCCGCCGTACTGGTACTGGCCAGCATGTCGAGTGAAAACCCCGGCGACCCGCCGCTGTCCCGCAAATTCGCCTGGGGCGTGGCGATTGCGCTGATTGCCGCCACGTTGCTGCTTGCCGGTGGACTGGAAGCGCTGCAAGGCATGATCACCATCGCTGCGCTGCCGTTCGCGCTGCTCATGCTGCTGGTGGTACTTGGCCTCTACCGTGCACTGGACCTGGAGCAGCGTCTGCAAGCGCGACGCGCGCAGAAAATCAGGCAAAGGCTGGTGGAATGGATGGAGCGCGAGGATGCGGCACGCAACTCGGCGGGTCAGGACAACACAGCCTCGTGATTCTTTGCACCTGGCCGCCCGCTTCTATCTACAAGCGCGGGCTGCCAGCGCTGGCTCAATGATCGGCGGCAAGCGCATGCACCGCGCGGCCGTGTTCCGAAACTATCCGGAGCGTCGAAGCATCGCTGTCGAACAGTGAGAACAACCCCTGCGCTTCCTGCGGCGGGTCGCCAGTGAAGGGATCGCCAGCTTTCCACATCCAGTCGGCGTTACTGGTACGGCCACGGCCACCCCAGGCCCAGAAGTTGGTTCCGGCGATGGCATCGCCGGCCTGCATCCGCTGCAGAATGCGGTTGTAGATGGACTGGTAAAAGTGGTCTCGCGCAGTCACCGCCGATTCGGGCGAGAACCCGCCCTTGTCGCGGTTCAGGCCGAACTCCGACAGCACGATCGGCTTACCCATTCGGCCGGCGACGTTGATGTGCTGGTTGATATAGGCCAGCGAGGTCTTCAACCCGGACTCCAGGCGCGCAGCCGGATCCTCCTGGTCGATCCAGTCCCAGTTCGACGGCCACAGGTGGAAGGTCAGGTAGTCCACGTTCGGACTTTGATGCGCCTGCACATACAACCCGATGTCGCCCAGCGACCCCATCGCGCCCTCGCTGCCGGTGCTGACCAGCTGCTTTGGCGCCAGGCCGTGGATGAAGCCGGCGGTCTCGTGGATCCATTGCCGATAGGCCGGGAAATTCGGCCGCCCGTCTTGGTCGCTGCCTGGCCGCGGCTCATTGGCCAGTTGCCAGGACATCACCGTGGGATCGTCCACGTAGGCCACGCCGGTGAGACTGTTGGTGCGGCCGATGACGACGCGGATCGCATCGCGGTACCAGGCCTGTGCCTGGGGCATCGCATAGAACCGCGCCGAGTTCTGCATGAAACCGTTCCAGTCGCCGGTCGCATCCGGGTCGTGCGCCGATACCGGCTCGCCCGTCACCCACGACACGTACTGCGACATACCGCCGGACCACTGCCAGAAATTGTTGAGGTAGAGGACTGCCTTCATGTCCCGCCTTGCCATTTCGGACAGCAGGTAATCCAGCCCCTGCAGCAGCGACTCATCAAACTTGCCCGGCGCGGTCATCAGCGCCGGACGTACCCCCCGCTTGAAACCGCTGGCCTCGGACATCGCCAGGATGCGCAGGTTGTCTATGCCTGCCGCATGGAGCTGGTCGAGTTCGGCACGCAAACGCGCCCGGTCACCGATGCCGCCAGCCGCGCCCAGATAGGCGCCGTACCAGAAATTGGCGCCGGCGAAGCGGTAGGTTTTTCCGTCCAGCAGGAAGCGCGTGCCTTGCACCTGCACGAAGCCCGATTGCCGCTGCGTTGGCGTGGCTTTGACCGACACGGGCTCGGCCTCCCTTCCATCCGCAATGCGCGGCGTGGAGACACACCCGGCCATCGTGAGGAGCACGGACGACAGCAGCAATTGCAGTTGGCGCATGGACATGCCCACTCGGGAAACAGACCCAACGATAGCCCTCGCCATCGTGCGCCACTACCGCCAATTCCGGCATAGCTCGCTCGAAGTTGGTTATTCCTCGCCGCTCGCCGCCCGCCGCCCGCCACTTGGCGAGGCGCGGCTCAGCCAGCGTCCAGCATCGCCTTGTCGCGTACCGCGCCCTTGTCGGCACTGGTGGCCAGCAGGGCATAGGCCTTGAGCGCAGTAGTGACCTTGCGTGGGCGTATTTCCACCGGCTTCCAGCCTTTGGCGTTCTGCTCGGCGCGACGCGACGCAAGCTCCTCATCGGACACCAGCAGATTGACGCTGCGGTTCGGAATGTCGATCAAGATCTTGTCGCCTTCGCGTACCAGGCCAATGGCGCCGCCCGCGGCAGCTTCAGGCGACGCATGCCCGATAGACAGGCCCGACGTGCAACCGGAAAAGCGCCCGTCGGTCAGCAACGCGCACGCCTTGCCCAGACCCTTGGATTTCAGGTAACTGGTGGGATACAGCATTTCCTGCATGCCCGGCCCACCCTTGGGACCTTCGTAGCGGATCACGACAATGTCGCCTGCAACTACTTCATTGGCCAGGATGCCTTTCACCGCACTGTCCTGACTTTCAAAGACCTTCGCCTTGCCCTCGAACACATGGATGGATTCGTCCACGCCCGCGGTCTTCACCACGCACCCATCGATCGCCAGGTTGCCGTAGAGCACGGCCAGGCCACCTTCCTGCGAATACGCATGCTCGACATCACGGATGCAGCCGCCGCTGCGATCAACGTCCAGCGTTTTCCAGCGCGACGACTGGCTGAAGGCGACTTGCGTGGGCACGCCACCGGGCCCGGCCTTGTAGAACGTGTGTACCGCTTCGTCATCGGTCTGGGTGACGTCCCACTGCGCGATGGCATCGGCCAGGGTGCGGGTGTGCACGGTCGGCAGCTGGGTGTGCAACAGCCCGCCGCGCGCCAGTTCACCCAGGATCGAAATGATGCCGCCGGCGCGGTGCACATCTTCCATGTGGTACTTCTGGATATTCGGCGCGACCTTGCACAATTGCGGCACCTTGCGCGACAAGCGATCGATATCGCGCAAGTCGAAATCAATTTCCGCCTCCTGCGCCGCAGCCAGCAGGTGCAGGATGGTATTGGTGGAACCGCCCATGGCGATGTCCAGGGTCATCGCATTCTCGAATGCCTCGAAGTTGGCGATGGAGCGCGGCAACGCCGAGGCGTCCTCGCCGCCATACCAGCGGTGACACAGCTCGACGGCCACGCGACCGGCACGCAGGAACAACTGTTCGCGATCCGAATGCGTGGCCAGGGTGGAGCCATTGCCCGGCAGCGCCAGCCCCAGCGCTTCAACCAGGCAGTTCATCGAGTTGGCCGTGAACATGCCCGAGCAAGAACCACAGGTGGGACACGCACTGCGTTCGTACTCGGCCACTTTTTCATCCGACGCATTTTCGTCGGCAGCCACGACCATCGCATCGACCAGATCCAGGCCATGCTCGGAAAGATGGGTCTTGCCCGCCTCCATCGGCCCACCCGAAACAAACACCGTGGGGATATTCAGGCGCAGCGCGGCCATCAACATGCCGGGCGTGATCTTGTCGCAATTGGAAATGCACACCAGCGCATCGGCGCAGTGTGCATTGACCATGTATTCCACCGAGTCGGCGATGATTTCGCGGCTGGGCAATGAATACAGCATGCCGTCGTGGCCCATGGCGATGCCGTCGTCGACCGCAATCGTGTTGAATTCCTTGGCCACGCCGCCAACCCGCTCGATCTCGCGTGCGACGAGTTGCCCTAGGTCTTTCAGGTGCACATGACCCGGCACGAACTGGGTGAAGGAGTTGGCGATGGCAATGATGGGCTTGTGAAAGTC
>JBDTZK010000177.1:0-5081 GCA_040005195.1 Pseudoxanthomonas sp. | reverse complement strand
TCAGCGCGCGCCGCGGCCGCACGCAGGTTGGCGAGCAGGGTTTCCAGGGCGCGCGCGTCCTGTCCCAATGCTTTCTCGCGCGCACTCCGGTCCTGATACTGCTGGTCAAGTTGCACGGTGAGCGCAGCGTTGGCCTTGCGATCCTTGGCCAGGGACTGGACGGTGGCGCGCTGCTGATTACGCGTGGCATCCAGTTGCACCCGGCGCGTGGCGATATCGCGTTCCACGTCATCCAGCGCTTTCAGCGCAGTGGAGAGCGCGGTGATCTTGCCTGCGCGATCGGCCTGCAGGAAACGGTGATAGGCCAGCGCGCGGTTGGCATCTGCCACGCGATCCTGCGACAACAATACTTTCAGCGGCGCATTGCCGCCAAGCTGGTACGACGCCCTGACCAGCTGGGTCAGTTGCGCCTGCTGCCGGCCCAGACGCTGGTGCATGTCGTCGCGCTGTTGTTGCAGTTGGGCGAGCGCTGCTTCTTCACGCTTCAGGGCCGTTTCGGTGTCATTGAGCGAACGACTGGACTTGCCGACCTGTTCATCGGCTTGGCGCAACTTGCGTGCCGCTTCACCCCGTGCATCGTCGATCTTGCGACGCTCCTGGGCGATGCTCTTCAGCTCGCCACGCAGGCGCTGCAATTTTTTTTCTGCCTCGCGCTGGTTCTGCGCCAGCGATGCAGGCATCACCGCCGCCACGAATGCCAAGGCAAGGCAGCATCGGAACAGACGCGATTTCATCATTCGCCGGACATATCCGGTGCATTGAACAAGCTACGCCCGGTCATTTCCACTGGCTGCGGCAATCCCAGCAGATCCAGCAGGGTCGGTGCGACATCACGCAAGGCACCGCCTGCACGCAGCGTGGCATCGGCTCGATCACCAACATAGACCAAGGGCACCGGACCGACGGTGTGCGCGGTATGCGGTTGGCCGGTGGCCGGGTCACGCATCATTTCCAGGTTGCCGTGGTCGGCGGTAATGATGAGCGCGCCATGTTGCCCGCGCACCGCCGCATCGACTTCGCCAACGGCAATATCAACGGCCTGCGCCGCCAGGATCGCCGCTTGCAGGTCGCCACTGTGGCCGACCATGTCGGGATTGGCGATGTTGCAGATGATCACGTCGAAACGACCCGAAGTGATGGCCTGCACCAGCTTGCCGGTGAGTTCCGGCAAGCTCATCGCGGGCTGCAGGTCGTAGGTCGCCACCTTCGGGCTGGGAACCAGGATGCGCTCTTCTGCGGCAAAAGGATCTTCGCGCCCACCGCTGAAGAAGAAGGTGACGTGCGCGTATTTTTCCGTTTCCGCGATACGCAACTGGCTCAGTCCGGCATCGGCCAGCAGTTCGCCGAGCGTGTGGCGCAGGTCATCCGGGCCGTAGGCAACAGTGGCCGGCAGGCGGGCGTCGTATTCGGTCAGGCATACGAAACGTGAAAGTACCGGTCGCCGCGCCTGGAAACCGTCAAAATCCGGCGACACGAAAGCCCGGGTGATCTGCCGTGCGCGATCAGCACGGAAATTCATGAACACCACCGCGTCGCCGTCATGCATCGGCTGTGCCCCCTCGATCACGGTGGGCAACACGAATTCGTCGTTCTCGCCGCGCGCGTAGGCGGCCGACAATGCAGACAACGCGTCGCTGGCGTGATGGCTGCTGCTGGCTTCGACGATGGCATCCCACCCCAGCCGCACGCGGTCCCAGCGATTGTCGCGGTCCATCGCGTAGTAGCGGCCACTGACCGATGCGATATGGGCGTTGCCCAGCGTGTTGCACACAGACTGCAATGCCTCAAGGCTGGCTTGCGCGGAGCGCGGCGGTGTATCGCGACCATCCAGGAAAGCGTGCACGGCCACGCGCGGCACGCCGTGGCGCTTGGCCAGGTCGAGCATTGCGAAAATATGCGTCTGGTGGCTGTGGACGCCGCCAGGCGAGAGCAGGCCGAACACATGCAGGGTACGACCCGCGACCTTGGCATCGTTGCAGGCACCTACCAGCGCCGCGTTGTTGAAGAAGCTGCCGTCTTCGATGGCCGCATCGATGCGGGTCAAGTCCTGGTAGACGATGCGTCCGGCCCCCAGATTCATGTGCCCTACTTCCGAGTTGCCCATCTGCCCGTCGGGCAGGCCCACGTGGCGACCTTCGGTGTGGATGAGCGTATTCGGGGCCGTGGCCAGCAGACGCTGCCAGTTCGGCAATGTGGCCTGGGCCACGGCGTTGTCGGCGACCTCTTCGCGATGCCCCCACCCATCCAGGATCAGCAGGACGACGGGCTTGGGACGCGGGTTGGCTTGGGACACGGGAGAACTCCGAAGGCGGCAGCTATGAGGCAAGGCAGGCATGGATTGTAGCGAAGCGCGCCAGGGTTCGAGCCGTGGTGACCTGCCCTTCGGTGAACCATGAACCCGAATGACTTCTGTGGGACGCTTGTCTGGCCTGCCCCTCCATCAAACGGAAGGCTTCAACCCGCCGCCACGCATATGGATTTTATTTGCACTTCCTTAAACCAAGGCCGTGCAATGTGCATCCAAGCCCTGAACACTCTCAAAGGAAGATCACCATGACCGCAGCCCGCACCGTACTGTTCCTCACCCTGGCGCTGAGCGCAGGCACCGCCCTCGCTGCCCAGGATATCTCCAAGGTCAACGGTGCCATTACCGCGGAGACTGGCCAGACCTACGGCGACCTGGAAACCGTCAACGGCAGCATCCGTATCAGTGAAGGCGCCATTGTCGACGACGCCAGCACCGTCAACGGCAGCATCAACGTCGGCGACAAAGCCGTGACTGGGGGGCTGGAAACCGTCAACGGCAGCATCAAGGTGGGCCGAAACGCCACCCTCAACGGCGGCGTGGAAACTGTCAACGGCAGCATCTTCATCGATCGCGGCGGCAAGGTGGAAGAGGAAGTGGAAACGGTGAATGGCGCCATCGGACTGGTTGCCACGCAGGTCGGCGGCGGCATCGAGACCGTGCGCGGCGACATCACCGTGGGCATTGACTCGCATGTGCGTGGCGGCGTGAAGGTCAGCAAGTCGAACGGCATGTTCAATATGGAGCCCAAGCGAGACCCACGCGTCATCATTGGCCCCAACGCCGTGGTCGAGGGTGCACTGGTCTTCGAGCGCCCGGTGACGTTGTACGTGCACAAGAGCGCGAAGATCGGTCCGGTGACCGGTGCCACGGCGCGGTCGTTCGATACACCGACGGCTCCGGCGGACTGAACCAGGCGCGTCAAGGACGATCCAGGCTGACGCGTTAGAATCCGGGGTTCTTGCAACGAGGAACTCCGGATGCGATCCCATTTACTGCTTTCCCTGGCTATGCTCGCCGCGCTGTCGGCCTGCAAGCGCGAAGCGGCCGACACCGCCATGCCCGCCACTGCGCCCGAAAAGGCCACCGCGCCAGCTGCTGCCGCGCACACCTTCAGCAACGACATCAACGCGAACGACTTCTCCGAAATGGTGAAGACGTTGTCTTCGGACCAGTTCGAAGGCCGTGGCCCCGGTTCCGCCGGTGAAGACAAGACCGTCGCTTATATCCAGGCGCAGATGGAGCGGATTGGCCTGAAGCCGGGCAATGGCGACAGCTTCTTCCAGGACGTATCGATGGTGGAAACCACCGCCGACACCGGCACGGTGATCAAGCTGGATGCCAACGGCAAGTCGCGGGATCTCAAGTTCGGTAGTGAGATGGTGCTGGGTACGCGCACCGGCCAGCCCGAGGTGAAGGTGCAGGACAGCGAGCTGGTGTTCGTGGGCTACGGCGTCGACGCACCGGAACAGAAATGGAACGACTACGCCGGCCAGGACTGGAAGGGCAAGACCGTGGTCATGTTCGTCAACGACCCGGGCTTCCACGCAGACGACGAATCGTTGTTCGATGGCAAGCGCATGACCTATTACGGGCGCTGGACCTACAAGTTCGAGGAAGCCGCGCGCAAGGGCGCTGCGGCCGCGTTGATCGTGCACGATGCCGCCGGTGCCAGCTACGGCTGGGATGTGGTGAAGAATTCCTGGTCGGGCGCGCAATACGATCTGCCGGCCAAGGATGATCCTGATGCGCGCCTGCCGGCGCAGGGCTGGATCACCGCCGATACCGCAAAGCAACTGTTCGCTGATGCAGGCCTCGACCTGGGCCAGGCCTACAAGGATGCGAACAAGCGCGGCTTCAAGCCAGTACCACTGAAGGCCAGGATCTCATTCGATCTGAAAAGCACGATCACCCAGAAGAAATCGCGCAACGTGGTCGGCGTGCTGCCAGGCAGTACACGTTCCGAAGAAGCGGTGCTGTACATGGCGCACTGGGATCATCTGGGCAAGCATGAAGGGGAAGAGGGCGACAACATCTACAACGGTGCCATTGACAACGCCACCGGCGTAGCCGGCATCCTGGAGATCGCAAAGGCTTTCGCGCATCAGGACCCCAAGCCGCAGCGCTCGCTGGTTTTCGTGGCCGTGACGCTGGAGGAATCGGGTTTGCTGGGCTCCAAATATTTCGTCGCCCACCCGACCTTCCCGCTGGACAAGATCGCAGGTGTGATCAATCTCGATGCGATGAGCGTCGCCGGCAAATCGCGTGACTTCGTGGTGACCGGCAAGGGCAATTCGGAACTGGAAGACTTGCTGAAGACGCAGGCCGACCAGCAGGGTCGCGTGCTGGCGGAAGAAAGCAACACCGCCGGCGGTTTCTACTTTCGCTCCGATCACTTCAACTTTGCCAAGGCCGGCGTGCCTGCGCTGTACGCCAAGGGTGGAAATGACCTGATCGATGGCGGCACCGCCGCAGGCAAGGCGGCCAGTGACGAGTATGGCAAGCGCTACCACCAGCCCAGCGATGAAATGCACGCAGGCTGGAAGCTGGACGGGGTGGTGCAGGACCTGCAGGCACTGTACGGCGTAGGCAAGGAGCTGTCTGGCGGCGACAGCTGGCCCAACTGGTACGCGGGCAATCCGTTCAAGGCTGCGCGCGACAAGATGAGGCAGGCCAAATAGTGCCCCCGCAGGAGCGGGTCCTGCCCGCTCCTGCATTTTCTTTTTTTCGAAGGAATTGAAAAATGGCCATTGCCTACTGGTGCATCCTGATCGCC
>JBDTZK010000176.1:0-5113 GCA_040005195.1 Pseudoxanthomonas sp. | reverse complement strand
CCCTTCTTCCTCATGTTTGACGCCAAAACATGGAGTGACAGGAATGCCTACCGCACTGACCCCCTCTACAGGGACCTGCCGGATGGCCTTCATGATGTCCGCCAGGTTATTCCCGATGGCAGCTCACGCGCGTACAAGGTTGCGATCCGAAAGGGCGTAATGCCCGATGGCACCGCATTCACTAGTTTGATTCGCTATGACGTGACCGATGCTGCGGATGCAGCCGAGCAGCTCATGCGTTGGCTGGTGCTGGCGGTCATCCTGTTCACCGTGCTGGGCCTGGTCATCGGATTCTGGTCAGCATCCAGGGTCATGCGCCCTGTATCTGATCTGGCCACCCGGCTAAGAAGCTACCGTGGAAGCAGTGATCCGAAGCCGCTTGCACCACATTTCCCTGAAGATGAGGTCGGGCAGCTTGCCGAAGCATTGGACGACTATTCCGCTCGCCTGACCGAAGTCGTGCAGCGTGATCGCGAGTTCAACGCCGACGTCAGCCATGAACTGCGTACCCCACTGGCGGTGATACGTGGCGCCACCGAGTTGTTGCTGACACACCCGGCCCTGGACGAGAAGATCAAGCAGCGCCTGTATCGCATTCAGCGTGCCGAACAGCAATGCACCGACCTGATTGGTTCGTTGTTGTTGTTGTCGCGCAACGAGCGCGGACAGGGTAATACGCTGGTCGCGCGCGTGGCCGAACAGCTGCTGGATGCGCATCGCGCGCAGCTGGGCAGCAAGCCACTGATTCTGCGCATGGAAGGCGAGAGCGGCTTGACCGTGGATGCGCCGGAGTCGGCGGTATCCGTGGCGCTGGGCAATCTGATAGGCAACGCGGTCAAGTACACGCTGGAAGGTGATGTCGTAGTGCGATTGCTTGCCGACAGCGTTGAAGTGATTGATTCGGGCCCTGGCCTGAGCGCGGAAGATGCGGCCCGACTATTTGAGCGCGGTTACCGCGGCACGCATGCGGGCCATTCGCAAGGTGGCGGCATCGGCTTGTCCATCGTCAGTCGCCTGTGCGAATTGTATGGTTGGCAGGTAGGTGTGCGACCCGGCGAAACGCGTGGTGTGATTGCCACGCTGAGATTCGCGGCCGACTGATTGCCGGTGTCAGCGCCGAGCAGACTCGGCGCTACAGCTCATGCTTTAGAGGTAGTCCAGCCAGCCGTGTTTGTCTTCGGTGCGGCCTTCGAACAGCCCGAAGAACAGATCCTGGATTTTCCTGGTGATTGGCCCGGGCTTGCCGTCGCCAACGGGCTTGCCGTCCACTGATCGCAGCGGGGTGATCTCCGCAGCGGTGCCGCACATCAGCAGTTCGTCACACAGATAAAGGTACTCGCGTGGCAGGTCGCGTTCGATCACTTCGATGCCGTTGTCGCGGGCCAGCCGAATGATGGAGTTACGCGTGATGCCTGCCAGCAGCGATGCGCTGGCCGGCGTGGTATGCAACGCGCCTTCGAAGACCAGAAACAGATTCTCGCCCGCACCTTCACTGAGTAGTCCGGTGGAAGCCAGTGCAATGCCTTCGCCATAACCGTGACGCCGCGCCTCGCGCGTGACCAGCTGCCCGGATAGATAGTTGCCGCCGGCCTTGGCGCCCGCAGGCAGCGTGTTCGGCGCGAACCGCTGCCAGCTGGAGACGCAGGCATCGATACCGTTTTCCATGCCGTCTTCGCCCAGATAGCGACCGAATTCCATCGCCGCTACCGCCACGTCGATGGGCGTGTCCGCAGCAATGCCGACGCCGCCGTAGCCGCGGAACACGATCGGGCGCAGGTAGGCCTTGCTGAGGCCATTGGCACGGATGATGTCGCGACACGCGTTGTTGATTTCATCCAGGGTGAAGGGAATGTCGATGTCGTAGATCTTGGCCGACTGGAACAGACGCTTGTTGTGGTCGTTGAGGCGGAAGATCGCGGTGCCTTTCGGTGTTTCGTAGGCGCGGATGCCCTCGAACACCGACGAGCCGTAATGGATCGCGTGGGCCATGACGTGTGTTGTGGCTTCTGCCCAAGGCTTGATGACGCCGTTGTGCCAGATCTGTTCGGGAAATTTCATGGGGGGGCTCCTGTGGACAAGCCCTATTCTGCCAGCTGCAGCTGACTTTGTAGACGTGGGTTCTGGCCGCGACACACCCGGATTGGCGTCGCGTCAAAAGCGCCGCGGACAGCGCCCGGTTTTAGACGGCGATACGGGCTTCTACAGGGTGATCCAGAAACACTTGTAACTGCGCCGCAGCCCGAAAATCATTTGCGATGGCGTGCTGCCATTGGCAAGCGTCTGTTCCAGTCGCAGCGCGACAGGGCGCACCCGTGTCGCGGTCTGGGGGTAGTAGCCGTCCAGATTCGCGTCTACGGTTGCGCCGGTGTCGTCGAGGATCGGCGCAGGTGGCGGCCGCACCGGAGTGATGTCCACCAGCGGCCGATTCACTACCGCTTCCAGACGATTGAGGATGCTGTTGGCAGAGGCGTTGGAGACGCCGCTCCACTGGTACACGCTGGCCAGGCGATTGACGTCCTTGTTCTGGACCGCCGCAGTGATCTGGTACACAAGATCACTGAGCGTACGCGAGCAACCACTTCGGTACAGGGCAGAACCTGCAGAAACGGTGGTGCTGATGTCGGGCAGGCGATCCATGGCGCCCACGTCCTCGCAACGTTTGTCGGTGTAGACGGTGTCACCGGCCATCGTGGTACAGCGCTCTACTTTCTGTCCCCACGCAGGCGCGGATACGCTGACGATGAGGGTGCCAAGCAACAGGATCAAGGGCAGGAATGCGCGCATCGCCGCGAAGCCTAACCTGCCCTCGACCAGTGAGGAAGCGGCGTCATTGGGCTCGTTCAGGCGATTCGCGAGATTACCGATTGCGTGGGCTTGGCCAGGTTGAGGGTGTAGAAGTGCAGGGCAGGTGCGCCACCCGCGATCAGGCGCTGGCACAGGCCGGCGACGACGTCGGCACCGAACTCGCGGATGCTGTCTGCATCGTCTCCCAGTGCTTGCATGCGCTTGCCGATCCAGCGCGGGATTTCGGCGCCGCAGGCTTCCGAGAAGCGCTTGAGCTGGGTGTAGTTGGAGATCGGCATGATTCCCGGGATGATCGGGATTTCCACGCCCAGCTTGCGTACCGCGTCGACAAAATGGAAGTACGCATCGGCGTTGTAGAAGTACTGGGTGATGGCGCCATTGGCGCCCGCGTCGACCTTGTTCTTGAAGTGCTTGAGGTCAACCAACGCGTCATCGGATTGTGGATGCGTTTCCGGGTACGCGCCCACTTCGATATGGAAAGCGTCGCCATGTTCCTTGCGAATGAACTCGATCAGTTCAGAGGCGTAACGTAAGTCGCCTGGATGGCCCATGCCTGAAGGCAGGTCACCGCGCAGCGCGACGATGCGTTTGCAGCCCAATGCGCGGTACAGGCGCAGCAGTTCACGGATTTCCTCGCGACTGCCGCCGACGCAGGAAAGATGCGGTGCGGCATCGAAGCCATGCGTCTGCTTGAGGTGGCGCACGGTTTCGGAGGTATAGCTCAGGGTTGAGCCGCCGGCCCCGAAGGTGCACGAAACGTATTCAGGCGAATACGCCTTCAGCTTCTGCGCAGTGCGATCGAGCTGCGTGCGCTGCTCGTCGGTCTTGGGCGGGTAGAACTCGAAGGAAACAGGAATGACGGCCATCTGGATCGGGTCTCGCCTGGATTCGTAAAGGAAAACGGGCAGCCGAAGCTGCCCGTTTGGCATTGCTCAGTAGCGGTAGTGCTCGGGCTTGTACGGCCCATCCACATTCACGTCCAGGTACGCCGCCTGTTCAGGGGTCAGGGTGGTCAGGACCACGCCGATCTTTTCAAGGTGCAGGCGCGCCACTTCCTCGTCCAGTTTCTTCGGCAGGATGTAGACCTTGGCTTCGTAGCTGTCCTTGTTCGCCCACAGGTCGATCTGCGCCAGGGTCTGGTTGGAGAACGAGTTGGACATGACGAAGCTCGGGTGGCCGGTGGCGCAGCCCAGGTTGACCAGGCGGCCCTCGGCCAGCAGGAAGATCGCGCGCCCGTCCTTGAAGGTGTACTTGTCCACCTGCGGCTTGATGTTCAACTTCACCACGCCCGGGAAATCGTTCAGTGCATCGACCTGGATTTCGTTGTCGAAGTGGCCGATGTTGCAGACGATGGCCTGGTCCTTCATCTGGCTCAGGTGCTCAACCGTCAGCACGTCCTTGTTGCCGGTGGTGGTGACGTAGATGTCGCCGCGACCCAGGGTGCTTTCCACCGTATTGACTTCGAAGCCTTCCATCGACGCCTGCAGCGCATTGATGGGGTCGATCTCGGTAACCACGACGCGGGCGCCGTATGCGCGCAGTGAAGCGGCACAGCCCTTGCCGACGTCGCCATAGCCGCAGACCACGGCCACCTTGCCGGCCAGCATCACGTCCAGCGCACGCTTGAGGCCATCGGCCAGCGATTCGCGGCAGCCGTAGAGGTTGTCGAACTTGGATTTGGTGACCGAATCGTTGACGTTGATGGCCGGGACCAGCAGCGACTTGGCGTGGACCATCTGGTACAGGCGATGCACGCCGGTGGTGGTTTCTTCCGACACGCCCTTCCAGTCCTTGACCACGGTGTGCCAGAAGCCCGGACGCTCTTTAGCGACGCGCTTCAGCAGGGCCTTGATCACGCCTTCCTCGTGCGAGCTCGCGGCTTCTTCAACCCACTTGGAGCCGTTCTCCAGTTCATAGCCCTTGTGGATCAGCAGGGTCACGTCGCCGCCGTCGTCAACGACCAGCTCCGGGCCCAGATACTCATTGGCGTTGGCACCCGGAAAGGTCAGCGCATCCAGGGTGCAGTCCCAATACTCTTCCAGCGACTCGCCCTTCCAGGCGAACACCGGCGTACCGGTGACGGCAATCGCGGCGGCAGCGTGGTCCTGGGTGGAGAAGATGTTGCACGAGGCCCAGCGCACGTCCGCGCCGATGTCCTTCAGGGTTTCGATCAACACCGCGGTCTGGATGGTCATGTGCAGCGAGCCGGTCACGCGCACGCCGTCGAGCGGCTTGCTGCTGGCGTGCTTGCGACGGATCGACATCAGGCCGGGCATCTCGTGCTCGGCGATGTCGAGTTCCTTGCGGC
>JBDTZK010000175.1:0-5148 GCA_040005195.1 Pseudoxanthomonas sp. | reverse complement strand
ACGCCGCTCAGGAACGCCATCGGCACGAACACCGCACACAGCACCAGTGCGATGGCGACGATGGGCCCCGACACTTCCTTCATCGCCTGGTGCGCCGCCGCCAAAGGCGTGAGCCCTTCCTCGATATTGCGCTCCACGTTCTCGACGACCACGATGGCGTCATCCACCACGATGCCGATCGCCAGTACCAGGCCGAACAAGGTCAAGGTGTTGATCGAGAAACCCAGCACATACAGCACGGCGAACGTACCGACGATGGAGACCGGTACCGCGATCAAGGGAATGATCGACGCACGCCAGGTCTGCAGGAACAGGATCACCACCAGCACTACCAGCAGCGTGGCTTCCAGCAGCGTGGTGATCACCGCCTTGATCGAATCACGAACGAAGATCGTGGTGTCGTACACCGACTTGATTTCAACACCGGGCGGCAGGGTCTTGGAAATTTCCGCCATCTTGGCGACGACCGAATCACGGATATCCAGCGCGTTGGCGCCCGGCGCCTGGAAGATGCCAATGGCCGACGCATTCATGCCGTCCAGGCGCGCGCGCAGGGTGTAGTCGCCGGCCGCCAGCTCAATGCGTGCCACATCGGCAAGACGCACGATCTCACCGTCCGCCCCCGCCTTGAGCACAATGTCGCCGAACTCTTCGGCGGTCTGCAGGCGACCCTTGGCATTGATGGGCAGCAGGAAATCACTGCCGTTGGGCATCGGTTCTGCTCCCAGCTGACCCGCAGACACCTGGACGTTCTGCTCGCGCACCGCACGCACCACGTCGCCGGCGGTCAAACCGCGCGAAGCCACCTTGTCCGGATCCAGCCACAGGCGCATGGCGTAGTCACCACCACCAAAGGCCTGCGCTTCGCCAACGCCGGGGATACGCGCCATTTCATCTTTCACATGCAGGCGTGCGTAGTTGCGCAGGTACAACGAGTCGTACTTGCCATCGGTGGACACCAGGTGCACGACCATCAGGAACACCGGCGACTGTTTCTGCGTGGTCACGCCTTGCCGGCGCACGTCTTCGGGCAAGCGCGCCAGCGCCTGGCTGACCCGGTTCTGCACGCGCACGGCGGCGTCATCGGCATCCACACCCGGCTTGAAGGTGACCGTCAGCTGCAACACACCATCGGAACCGGCGACGGACTTGATGTACATCATGTCCTCGACGCCATTGATGGCTTCTTCCAGTGGCGTGGCCACGGTTTCGGCAATCACCTTGGGGTTGGCGCCCGGATAAACGGTGCGTACCACAACCGACGGCGGCACCACTTCGGGATATTCGCCAATTGGCAGCATCGGGATCGCGATCAGGCCAGCGGCGAAGATCACGATCGACAAGACCGCAGCGAAGATCGGCCGGTCAATGAAAAATCTGGAAAAGTCCATGGTGGATTTCCTGTTACAAGGTGAATCTGGAAAATAAGAACCCGTCTCCCCTTTTACTCAGGGAAGTCGAACCCTTCCCCCGCTTGCGGGGAAAGGTGCCCGAAGGGCGGATGGGGGCAGCTTTTCGCTTGTTGAAGAGAAGCGCCAAAAGCACCCCTCCCCAACCCTCCCCTGCTACTACGCAAGGGAGCAGGCAGGACTATTTCATTGCAACGGCAGGCGCAGGATCCGGTGCACCCATGACCGTGGCCTTGGCATTCACAGGCATGCCGGGGAAGAACACCTTCTGCACACCACTGACGATCACGCGGTCATTCCTGGCCAGCCCACTTTCAACAATGCGCAGGCCATCGGCCATGCGCCCCAACTGCACGTCCTTGCGCTGTGCGGTGCCCTTGGCATCGACCACGTAGACGTACTTGCGGTCCTGGTCGGTCAGCACGGCCTTGTCGTCCACCAGGGTGGCGTTGAAATTACCGTTGCCCAGTACCCGTACGCGGGCGAACAATCCCGGGGTGAAGCTGCGGTCCTGGTTGTCCAGCAGCGCGCGTGCACGAATGGTGCCCGTGGTCGGGTCCACCTGGTTGTCGAGGAAGTCGACCACGCCGGTATGCGGGAAACCTTCTTCACCCACCAGTCCAACCTGCACCGGCACACCGGCACCGTTTTCGCTGGGGCGCTCGCCTTTGCGCGCCAGCTCGGCGTAATGCAGGAAGGTGCGTTCGTCCGTATCGAAATGCACATGCACCTTTTCCAGCGACACCAGCGTAGTCAACACGCTGGCAGCATCGCCTGCGCTGACCAGGTTGCCGGTGGTCACCAACGCGCGACCGGCACGGCCGCTGATAGGCGCACGCACCTGGGTGAACTCCAGGTTCAAGCGCGCAGCATCCACCGCCGCCTGCGCACCCGCCACGTTGGCCTGCGATTCGGCAGCGGCCGAACGGCGCTGTTCGTAGCTCTCGGTGGAAATAGCCTGCAGTTCCGACAGTTTCTTCGCACGTGCTGCTTCGCTGCGACCCAGATCGGCCTGGCTGCGTGCGCGGGCCAGTTCGGCCTGCGCGCGCGCCAGTTCGGCACGGTAGCTGCGCGAATCAATGGTAAACAGCACGTCTCCCTTGCGGACTTCTTCGCCCTCTTGATAGTTCACGCGGTCGATATACCCCGATACGCGTGGGCGCAGATCGACTTTCTCGACCGCCTCCACGCGCCCGCTGAAATCGTCCCATTGGCTGATCTGCTTGATCACCACGGGCGCAGCACTGACCGCGGGCGGCGGCGGTTGCGCGCTCTCGGCAGCCTGGCCACTGCACGCTGCGATGACTGCAACGGAAAGCGCCAGCATGACGCCGAGCGAAGCGGTGCGCAGTGCGCGGTTGTCGATCAGGGAAGGAAGATTCATGGATTGGTCTCGTGTGAGGGCAAGGGAGGAGAAAATTCGGAAAAGAGGGCGCGCGGCGGCGTCAGTGCACGTCCGGCGTCGAAAGACACCACGGCGCGGGCACGCTCATTGCGGGTCAGCAGCGATACGGCATCGCGGCCTACTGCCATCGCGCTGGGCCATTCGGCACAGGCGTTGCGCGCGTTGTCGGGTGTGGTGAGAGGCTTGTCGACCGACAACATCTGCACGCGCACACCCAGCGCCTGGGCTTCTTCGTGCAGGACGTGGGTCAACATGCGCAATGCGGACGCGGTGATCGAGGCATGCCCATAGCCGGCCCAGCCACACTCGGCATGCGGTCCACCGATCAGCACGTAGTTCGACGTGCCTGCCTGCTCGCCGAGCAGAGGAATCAGCGCGCGTGCCGCCGCGAGGTGCGGAATCAGGTCGTACTCGAGTTTCTGGCGCAGGAAGTCGACCGGCTGGTCCAGCAGACGGCCGCGTTCGAGCGGGCTGGCAAGGCTGGCAAACACCGCGCGCAACGGACGCTTGCGCTTGCGCAGTTGCGCGACCAGCGCCGCCGCGTCCTCATCGCTGGTGATGCAGTTGCTGGTCATCAATTCCAACGCAGGCTCATCGGCGAAGTGTTCGGCCAGCGCCTGCATGCGCATTCCGTCGCGTCCGACCGCCAGCACCGGGCTTCCCGCCTCCAGCAAGGCGCCCACGATGCCAAAGCCCACCGTGCCACCCGCGCCCAGGACCAGGACTTCCGGATTCAATATCCCATTCACGGGACTTTTACTCCCGCGAGCGGGATAATCCCGATACGAGACATAGTCCCATGCGCCTTCCGGTACAGCCTTACCCCACCGCCTGACTGGCTGCGATGCGGAGAGGCGAACTCGCGGAAAGCCACGCCTGACAAGCGATTGGTCAGTGCCTTCATCTCGGAAAGCGTGGTCTCCTCGTTGATTTCAGGGTCTGGCTGGGCGCGGAAGAAACGGGAGAACAACATGATCGGGTCTGGCTCGTCGGAGGCGAGGCGACAAGATAAACCTGCAATCAGGACTTGATTAGTCCTGATTTAGGGGAATAATAATCCCGTCAGCGGTCCAATATCGTTTCCACCTCCCCGGGAATTTTCCATGAGCCACGATCTCAACGACACCCTCATCTTCGTCAAGGTAGTCGACCACGGCAGCTTCATTGCCGCCGCCAACGCGCTGCGACTTCCCAAAACCACGGTCAGCCGCAAGGTGCAGGAACTGGAAACGCGCCTGGGTGCGCAGCTCCTGCACCGCACCACGCGCAAGCTGGGTCTTACCGAAGCCGGCAGCGTCTATTACGAACACTGCCAGCGCATCGCGCGCGAACTGGCCGAAGCGGAAAGTGCCGTCAGCCAATTGCATGCGGGGCCACGCGGCTGGTTGAAGTTCACCGCGCCCTACTCCATCGGCATCGACAAGATCGCCCCGCTGCTGGGCGAGTTCCATGCACGCCATCCGGAAGTGAGGGTGGAAATGATCCTCAGCAACGAACCCCTGGACCTGATCGGCGGCGAGATCGACGTCGCCCTGCGCATCGGCAACCTGCCCGATTCCAACCTTGTCGCGCGGCGCCTGGGCACGCTGCGCACGCAGATCTATGCCGCCACCAGTTACCTGGCCAAACATGGCGAACCCTTGCATCCGAATGACCTGCAGCATCACCGCGTCCTGGCCATGACCAAGCATCGCCACGGCAACAGTTACCTGTGGAGCTTGAACGATGGCACCCGGGACTATGAGTTTCCGGTCAATCCGATTCTGGTCGCCAACGACCCCGCTGCGCTGAAGGGCGCACTGCTGTGCGGCGAAGGCGTGGTTATCGCGGCCGACGTGATGGTCAAGCCTTTCGTGGAAATGGGCCACGTGCAGCGCGTGCTCGCAGGCTGGATAGGCGGCGAATACGAATTGAATGCCGTGTTCCCGCGCGGCCACACGCAGTCGCCCAAGGTGCGCGCGTTCGTGGATTTCCTGCTGGAGCGATTGAACCTGGAGATCGACTACATGAGCGCGCACTGCCCGCTGATGGAACAGCATTGCAAGGCCGCCAAGAGCCGCGAAGACCTTGAGGCCGAGCAAACCGCTGCGGTCGGACTGCGCATTCTGGAGGCCGCAATCCCGTAGGCATTGCCTGATCCATGAAGCTGCAATGCGTGGCAAAGGTGTAGCGCCGGTCGTCCATTGCCATGACTGAACAAGCATGCTTGAGCAGCCATGATTGAACAGCATGGGTTTCGCGACCCCTGCCGCACTACCACACGGCTCTTGCCACCAACGGTGGCTGACACATGACGGTCACGAAAGCGCAGCAAACTGGTCGCATCCCTGTCAT
>JBDTZK010000174.1:0-5166 GCA_040005195.1 Pseudoxanthomonas sp. | reverse complement strand
AATCATGTCTTCTATACCAATTCCGGCTCCGAGTCGGTCGACAGCGCGCTGAAGATGGCTATCGCCTACCACCGCGCGCGCGGTGAAGGCCAGCGCACGCGATTCATCGGTCGAGAGAAGGGTTACCACGGCGTCGGCTTTGGCGGCATTTCCGTCGGCGGGCTGCCCAACAACCGCAAGTGGTTCGGCCTGGGCCTGCCCGGCGTCGACCATATGCGACACACGCTGGATATCGGCCGCAACGCGTTTTCCAAAGGCTTGCCTGAATACGGCATCGAACTGGCCGAAGACCTGGAGCGCATGGTCGCGCTGCATGATGCGTCTACCATCGCGGCGGTGATCATCGAGCCGATCTCGGGTTCCGCAGGCGTGGTGATTCCGCCGGATGGCTACCTCAAGCGCATCCGCGAGCTGTGCACCAAACACGGCATCCTGCTGATCTTCGACGAAGTCATCACCGGTTTCGGTCGCGTCGGCAATGCCTTCGCCGCGCAGCGTTTCAATGTCATCCCGGACATGATCACCGCAGCCAAGGGCATCACCAATGGATGCGTCCCCATGGGCGTGGTGATGGTGTCCGATGATGTGCACGACGCGTTCACGCAGGGACCGGACAACGCCATCGACTTGTTCCATGGTTATACCTATTCCGGTCATCCACTGGCCTGCGCCGCCGCCATCGCAACTCTGGATACCTATGCCGAGGAAAACCTGTTCAACCGGGCCATTGAACTGGGCGATTACTGGCAGGAAGGCATCCACTCACTGAAGGGGTTGCCCAACGTCATCGACATCCGCAATTACGGGCTCATCGGCGCCATTGAGCTGGCACCGCGTCCGGGCGCGCCCGGCACCCGCGCCTACGATGCGTTCACCCGTGCTTTCAACGAAGGCAATTTGCTGACCCGCGTCACCGGCGATGTGATTGCGTTGTCGCCACCGTTGATCGTGGAAAAGCCGCATATCGACAGGATCTTCGAGACCCTGGCCGACACCCTGCGCGCCACCGCGTAAAATCTTCCCACCGGCCCAGCGCTCCCCACGCGCACGCCTCCTTCCTGCACCTGGAGAGAAAAAATGCTGATCGGCGTCCCCAAGGAAATAAAGAACCACGAGTACCGCATTGGCCTGACCCCCTCGGGCGTACGCGAACTGGTGGCCAACGGCCACAGCGTCATGGTGCAGCAGGACGGCGGTAAGGCCATCGGCCTGACGGACGAGATGTACGTACGCGCAGGTGCAGAAATCGTGGGCACCGCCGAGGAAATCTTCAAGCGCGCCGACATGATCATCAAGGTCAAGGAACCGCAGCCACAGGAATGCGCGATGCTGCGACCTGTCCAGGTGCTTTACACCTACCTGCACCTTGCGCCCGATCCGGAACAGACCAGGGCACTGATTGCATCGGGGGCCACCTGCATTGCCTACGAGACCGTCACTGATCGCAAAGGCGGCCTGCCGCTGCTGGCGCCGATGTCCGAAGTGGCGGGACGCATGTCGATCCAGGCCGGCGCGCATGCCCTGGAGAAAGCGCAGGGCGGTTCCGGTGTGCTGCTGGGCGGCGTGCCCGGCGTGAAGCCGGCGGAAGTGCTGGTGATCGGCGGCGGCGTGGTCGGCATCAATGCCGCGCGCATGGCGATGGGCTTGAACGCGCACGTCACCATCGTCGACCGTTCGCTGGATCGCCTGAAATATCTGGATGAGCTGTACGGCCACCAGTTGACCACTATTTATTCCACCCATGACGCCATCGAGGAACGCCTGCCGGATACCGACCTGGTGATCGGCGCGGTGCTGATTCCCGGCGCCGCCGCACCCAAGCTGATTGCACGTTCGCAATTGAAGATGATGCGTCCCGGCTCGGTGCTGGTGGACGTGGCCATCGACCAGGGCGGTTGCTTCGAGACTTCCAAGGCAACCACCCATCAGGACCCCACCTACGAAGTAGACGGCATCATCCATTACTGCGTGGCCAACATGCCCGGAGGCGTCGCGCGCACCTCCACGTTCGCGCTGACCAATGCCACCCTGCCCTTCGCCGTGCAACTGGCCAACAAAGGCGCGCGCCAGGCCATGCTGGACGACGAGCATCTGCTCAATGGTCTGAACGTGCATGACGGCAAGGTCACCTACAAGGCCGTGGCCGATGTGCTGGGCTACGAGTACGTGCCTTCCACCAGGGCCCTGGGCTGATGGCGGCTGCCTTCTTCCGATCGCGGAGAAGGAAATCAACGGATTGTCTTCAGACGCCTCGCAGCGGCCAAAGCCACGCGCGGTTCGCAATCGCCTCCCGGATCATCGATTGAATTCCATGCTCGACCTTTCGGCAGCCACTCCCATGCAGGCAACCCTGACCCTCTCTTTTCGCCCTTTTTTTTATCTCCGGGCCATCGTGTTGCTGGCGATGCTCACGGTGACATCGACAGTACATGCCGATGATGGCGGCAGCGTCGCCCAGGTTCGCGTCATGTTTGATCGCGACGGCGTTGTTGCCACGCAGGCGCAAGGCATGGCCGATGTGGCGACCGGGCGGCGCATCACCGCCGACGACCCGGCACGCATCGCCTCCATTTCCAAACTGGTGGTTGCCATCGGCGTGATGCGTCTGGTGGAACAGGGCAAGCTGGACCTGGACGCCGATGTATCACCATTGCTGGGGTGGCGCCTGCGTCACCCCGGATTTCCCGATACGCCTATCACCCTGCGTCTGCTGCTTTCGCATCGCTCCAGTCTCACCGATGCCGCGGGGTATTACGCGACACCGTTGGGCGGCCAAACCAAAGACATCCTGGACGATCCGAGCGCGTGGGACGCCGCGCATGCCCCCGGCACCTATTTCCGTTACACCAACCTCAACTTCCCCCTGGTCGCGATGATCATGGAGCGCGCCACCAGCGAACGCTTTGACCTGCTGATGCAACGACTGGTACTTGCGCCGCTGCATCTGGATGCCTGTTACAACTGGGAAAGCTGCACACCTGCCGCCGCCGCACGCGCGGTGGTGCTGTACCGCGAGGGGCAACCCGTGCGTGACGACAACCAGGGCCGCAAACCTGCGTGCGCGGTGGTGGTTGCCGCGCATGTCGATTGCGATCTGTCACGCTGGAAAGCGGGCGACAACGGCGCATTATTTTCGCCGCAAGGCGGACTGCGCATCTCAGCCAATGGACTGGCCAGGATCGGCCGGTTGCTGCTGAACAATGGCGAGGTGGATGGCGTGCGATTGCTGACACCAGCGTCGGTCGACGTACTGCTCAAGCCCTCATGGACTTACGATGGCCGCAACGGCATGACCCACGAGGAAGACGAAGCGACGCCAGGGGCACCAGGCAAGGCCTTCTTCTGCCGCTATGGTCTTGCCGTGCAGACACTGGCCACGCGATCAGAGGACTGTGGTGACGATCCATTTACGGATGGAGCAGCGCGTGTGGGCCATGCCGGCAACGCGTACGGCCTGCTCTCGGGCCTGTGGGTCAACCGGCAGAGCGGCACCGGCGTGGCCTATTTCGCGACAGGGGTTGATAAGCCGACGCCCGGCACGCATTCCGCTTTCAGCCGGGTGGAAGAAAAACTTGCCGAAGGCAGCAGCGCCCCACTACTTCCGTAGGCTTCGGCGTCACAACCGCATCAATCGCCAGCAGCGGTGGATGCGTGGATTTCGCTCAAAATCCGGCGGCAGGGTTTGCACGGTGATGTCCTCGCACTGCGCGAACTCGGCAATCGCGTCGACGTCCAGCTTGAAACGACGGAAGTTGTTGGAGAAGTACAGCACCCCTTCGGTGGTCAGCCGGTCGACGCAGGCACGCAACAGGCGCACATGTTCGCGCTGGATATCGAAGTCGTCGGCGCGTGCTGAGTTGGAGAACGTCGGCGGGTCGCAGAAGATCACGTCGTAGCGGTTCTTCTCGGCTTCCAGCCAGCGTAATGCATCGGCTTGTACCAGGCGATGCTGGGCACCAGCGAATCCATTCAAGGAAAGATTCGTTGCACACCATTCCAGGTAGGTGCCCGAGAGATCCACGCTGGTGGTGGAATCCGCACCCTCAACCGCCGCCTGTACCGACGCTACGCCGGTGTAGCAGAACAGGTTGAGGAATCGCTTGCCTCGCGCTTCTTGGGCCATGTGCGCACGTAAAGGGCGATGATCCAGGAACAACCCCGTGTCCAGGTAATCGAACAAATTGACCTGCAGCAGAGCGCCACTCTCGCGCACCTGCAGCAGCTCGCCACGCTGCTCGAACTTTCCGTACTTGCTGCCACCCTTGCCACGCTCGCGCGATTTCATCGCGACCTGTTCGGCGGGTACCGCGAACACGTCGCGTGCCGCAGCCAGCAATTCATTGCGGCGGCGGCGTACATCCACTTCCGGGATTTCTTCGGGCGCCGCATATTCCTGGACATGTAGGAATGTGCGTTTGTCGCCGGTTTCTTCGCGGTAGACATCGACCGCCGCGGCGTATTCCGGCAGATCCGCATCGTAGGCCCGGAAACAGGTCACCCCTTCGCGCGCAGTCCACGTCTTCAGCTTGCGCAGGTTCTTGCGCAGGCGGTTGGCGACCATCAATGCGCCTTCGGAAAGTTCGCGCGGAACACTGCTTTCCTGTTTCGGCGGCCCGACCGGATCACAGACGATCAACGCGCATTCGATGGCGCCATTGAACAGCTGGTACTTCTTGTTGGCGCGCAGGCCGGTGGCGTAGGCCAGCTCCGGATTGCCGCACAACAGGCTGGCACGCCATTGCGGCACCGTGCGTCGCAAGGCATCGCCGAGCCGGCGATACAGCGCGCTGTCAGCGGCCAGGCGTTCGTCATAAGGTGGATTACAGACGACAGTGCCGCGCTCGAAGGGCGGCGACTGCAATTCGCCCACTTCGCGGACGCCGAACCATATTTCGTCAGCCACGCCCGCTACCTCAGCATTTTCACGCGCCGCGCGCACCGCATGCGGGTCCATATCGCTGCCGAACATCGCCTGCTTCAACCCGGATCTGCCCAGCGTCTCGCGCTGTTTCGCTTCCTCGACCAGTTGCTTCCAGCCGTCCGCGTCGAAACCCAGCCAGCGACTGGGCACGTTGCGCCCATGGCGTTGCAGGCCGGGCGCCACGTCTGCTGCCATCAGCGCGCCTTCGATCAACAGCGTGCCGCTGCCGCACATCGGGTCGAGCA
>JBDTZK010000173.1:0-5175 GCA_040005195.1 Pseudoxanthomonas sp. | reverse complement strand
CGTGTGCAGCTGGTCGTTGCGCGCACGTGCCGGCGCGCCGGTGGCGATGCCGTTGAAGTGGGAAGAGCTGGGTCGGGTGAAAAATGGCGCGGCGTTCGATCTGAACAAGGCGCTCAAGCGTGCGAAGGCACTGAAAGCCGATCCATGGTCGGGCATGACCGCGCTCGGCCAACGCTTGCCGAAACTCTGATGCCGTGGTGTTGCGCTGTCACAGAGACGTGGTCAGCCGGGTCAGCCAGTCGGGGCTGATCGAGAGCAGCAAGGCTTCCAGCTTGTGATCCAGCCCGGTCAGGATCAGCACGCCGAACAGCACGAACAGGCCACCCATGATCGATTTGGCCTTGTGCCCGATCGAGGCCAGCGAGCCGCGGACCCGCATCATGGTTGCGTGCGACAGCCCACCCAGCAGCAGCAGCGGGAAGCCCGCGCCCAGCCCGAACACCAGCATCAGCAAGGCGATCTGTGGAAGGTGCTGGCCCTGTGCTGCCAGCGAACTGGCGGCGCCCAGTGTGGGGCCAACGCAAGGGCTCCACACCAACCCGAGCAACAGGCCGATAAGGAACTGACTGAGCGGGCCTTCGCCCTTGATCGAGCCCAGCACACGCTGGCCGCCGGAACCAAACCGCGAGGCGATCCGCGCGAAACCTTCCTGCAGGCGCGAGGACAGCATCACCACGCCGAACACCACCATCAGCACGGCG
This sequence comes from Pseudoxanthomonas sp., assembly GCA_040005195.1. Taxonomy (GTDB): domain Bacteria; phylum Pseudomonadota; class Gammaproteobacteria; order Xanthomonadales; family Xanthomonadaceae; genus Pseudoxanthomonas_A. The sequence continues at coordinate 4,474 of JBDTZK010000173.1, read as the reverse complement.
GCCACCTTGCGCATTGTTTCCGGGCCCAACCCGATGGATGCGCCGAGCGTGGCGAGAAAGATGCCGACCACGGTGAACGAGAGCGCGAGTCCGAGTGCCAGTGCGGCAGTGCCCAGCCGGTGTTTCGACAGCGCCGAGGCGATCAGGATCGGCAGGATCGGCAGCACGCACGGCGACAGAATCGAGGCGGCACCGGCCAGAAAACTGATCGCATAGGTGCCAATGCCGAAATCCATCAGAGTGCCTGCTGCAACACCGCGCGAATCGCCGGCTCCTGCGTCTGGCCGGTGGAGCGGGTGACTTCGTGGCCCTGCTTGAACACCACGAAGGTCGACTGCTGCGTCACCTTCAGGTTTTTTTCCAGATCAGTCTGGGTGTCGAAGTCGGCCTCGAAGATGGTCACCGGCGTGAACGCCGCTTCCTTGCTCAGCTTGTCGACGATCGGTTGCTGCGCACGGCAGGTCGGACACCAGTCCGCATGGAAATACACCACCACCGGTCTGCCGGCTGCCCTGGCCTGGTCGTACTGCGCCTGATCGAAAGGCACGACCGCCGCCAGTGCTGCACCCGAAATCATCATCAGCAGCGCGCTGCAGAACAGTTGTGTCATGCGTGTTTTCATCGTGCCACCTGTGGCGTGAATGTGTGTGCGAAAGAAGCAGGCGTTCAATCGTGCGTGCGGATGCCCAGCCAGCGCGCCAGCAGCGTGTCCAGGCTTGCCTTGCCCGGACCTGCCATGAGCAGCCAGAAGAAGATCAGGCTGTAGACGACTTCATCGGCCTCGACGTAATCGTCCAGCCCCATCAGGTTGGTGGAAACCACCAGGGTTACCGCCACGATCATGTTGACGATCATCGGGATGCACACCAGCCGGGTGCACAGGCCCAGCATCAGCAGCAGTCCGCCGAGCAGCTCGGTCCAAGCGGACAAGGCGGCGTTGAAGGCCGGATACGGAATGCCCCAACCGACAAAGCGCTGGGTGAAGCCATCCAGGTTATGCACTTTGGCGATGCCGGTTTCCAGCCAGAAATAGCCGAATACCAGCCGTACCACCAGCGGGCCGAGCCAGTGGCTGGCGTGCAGCATGTCGAGCAGGCGCGAGGCCTTGTCGGCGACCAAGGATGGCATCGGGAATTCCTGTTGTGGGAGAGACGACGACATGATGCGGACGTGCGTGCCGGATGCGCCATGGCCGTGCGTCCATGCTTTCTAGCTGTGCGTCCGTTCGTGCCACGGTCGGAGCGATGCCCGGACGATCGGGCACAAAAACGGGATGCTCGGGAACAGTCAACGCGGTTGCGGCCGCTGAGAATGCACGTGCCGGAGACCGGCCTTTCATCCCTCAAGCCGTGCGTGCTGGCGGCTCACACCTCTCCAAGGAGTTCCATCATGCAGACCAACAAGTTCAACAGCGGCGCCATGGCCATCCTGGTTGCCGGTCTTTTCGCCGCCACCTCGATGTCCGCGGTTGCCGCCGACAAGATGGCCAGCGGCGATACCGCTGCCGTCAAGTGCATGCATTCCTCGTCCTGCAAGGGCCAGGGTGCCTGCAAGCAGGCCAGCAACTCCTGCAAGGGCCAGAACTCCTGCAAGGGCCAGGGCTTCACCATGCAGAAGTCCAAGGCGGATTGCAGTGCGGCGCAGACCGCGGTGAAAGCAGCACCCTGATGCAAGCGGCAGGGCCCGCATGCTGCGGGCCCTGCCATGTCCTTCCACGCCATCAATGCCGGAGCCGCCATGCAACAGCTGCCTTGTCTGGGTTATGGGCTGGGCCTGCGCGTCGAGCATTACGAATCGCTGCTCGAACACCCGGGAAATGTCGAATGGCTGGAAATCGTCTCGGAAAATTACATGGTTCCGGGCGGACGCCCGCTGGCCTGGCTCGACCGTTTCCGCGAACGCTTCCCCCTGGTCATGCACGGTGTATCGCTGTCGATCGGCAGTACCGATCCGCTGGATGAAGGCTATCTGGCCCGGCTCGGCACCCTCGCGCATCGGGTGCAGCCGGCATGGATTTCCGACCACCTCTGCTGGACCGGCGTGCAGGGCGTGAACCTGCACGACCTCATGCCTTTGCCGTATACCGAAGAAGCGCTGACACACGTGGTCGAACGCGTGTGCCGCGTGCAGGACACATTGGGTCGCCACATCCTGCTGGAGAACGTCTCCAGCTACATCAGCTTTGCGCAGGCGCAGCTGACCGAGTGGGAATTTATCGCCGCAGTGGCCGAACGGGCGGACTGCCTGATCCTGCTCGACATCAACAATGTTTTCGTCAGCGCGCACAACCACGGATTTTCGCCGCTGGATTATCTTGACGGCATGCCCGCTGCGCGCGTGCAGCAGTTTCATCTGGCCGGGCACGAGGCGGGTGGCCCGCTACTCATCGATACGCACGATGCGCCGATCGTCGATACCGTGTGGGATCTCTACGTGGAAGCCGTGCGACGCTTCGGTCGTGTCTCGACGATGATCGAGCGTGACGACCACATGCCACCACTGGCCGAGCTGCTGGTCGAGCTGGATTACGCCAGGCAGCTGGCTACGCCGTTGCTGAGGAACGCGGCGTGAGCGAGCTGCAGGCATTGCAGCAGCGCACACTGCAGGCAGTGTTGTCTGCCAGGTCGTCGCGAATGCGTGAACTCCTTGGCGACGGGGTTGCCGATGCCACCAGCCGTCTTGACGTTTATCGCCAGGGTTACCGGGTCCGTCTGCGCGACGCACTGGTTGTCGAGTTCCCGGGCTTGGGCCTGCTGGCCGGGCGTCGCTTCAAGGGTCTGCTGGAAAGCTACGTCGATACCCATCCGTCCGGGCACTACAACATCCGCTGGCACGGCGCCGGGCTGCAAGCCTTTCTGGAATATGGCCTGCCTTGGCGTGAACGGCCCGAGCTGGCCGAAATGGCGAGGCTGGACTGGGCCATCTCCACCGCGTTCGACGCTGCCGACGAGAAGGTGGTCGCCGTCGCTGATCTGGCCGGGGTGCCGCCATCGGCATGGGCGGAGCTTCATCTGCGTCCGCAGGGTCACCTGCAGATACTGTCCGGTGCTTTCAATGTCGAGGCGTTTCGGCGTGCGGCTGACCGCAACAAGCCTCGACCGCGCCTGCGCCGTTGCGAGATGTCGCGCCATTGCCTGGTCTGGCGCCAATCGCTGGAGGTCCGCTATCGCCTGATCGACGACGATGAACAGGCGACGCTGACCGCCGCGATGCGTGGTGAATCGTTCGCGCTGCTGTGCGACCGCATGGCCAGCTGCCACGAACCGTCGATGGCCATGCCACGCATGGCCGCGCTGCTTCGCCAATGGCTGGACGATGGCCTGATCGCCGGGTGGCGACTGTTGCAGGACTCCATGTAACCCCAATCCGTTGTGCGGCGAATGATCTGATAGCCCACGACGGAAGCATCGCCTGTGTATATCGAGCCCCACCCCGCGTTGACCGACGGACCACGTTCGCAGCTCATCGCGCCGGCACTCGAGTCGCTGCTGAACCAGTCGATGCTGCGGATCGACGTGGTGGCCGAACTGCATCGTTGCGGCAGCTGGTTCGCCGATCAGCCGCAGTATGCCTGCGGCCTGTTCCATCTGGTCGGCAACGGGCGATGCACGATCGAGTGTTCGGCCGTGGGTCAGTCGATACAGCTGGAATCCGGCGATCTGGTGGTGCTTCCGCACGGCGATCCGCACCGGTTGAGCGTCGATATCCGGGACGACCCGGTACAGGCAGGAAACCGCACCAGTCTGATCTGCGGTGAACTGAAATTCCTTGGCAGTGCGCATCATCCGCTCAGCCATGCGCTGCCGGCCTGCTTCGTGACACGTTCGAAGGAGGCCGGGCCGACGTTCCGGCAACTGTCATCGATGATGGTAGAAATGGTCAATGCGGGCGTTGTCGGTCGGCAGGTGCTGCTGAACAAGCTGGCGGATGCCTTGTTCACGCTGGCAATCTGCGACTACGCGAGTCGGCAGGGCGAGCCGCGCGGACTGTTCGCCGCACTGGCTGATCCACGCATCTGCAAGGTGCTGCAGGCGGTGCATGAAACCCCCGGCCACGACTGGACCATGCAGTCGCTGGCGTCGTTTGCATGCATGTCGCGGTCGGCGTTTGCCGAACGGTTCGCCCATCTGATGAAGATGCCGCCGATGCAATATGTCACCCAGTGGCGGGTGAGCGTTGCCGAACAGCTGCTGCGCGACCGGCGCCAGTCAGTCGCCGACATCGCCCAGCAGCTCGGCTACAGCAGCGAGGCGGCATTCCGGCGACTGTTCAAGCGCGTAAGTGGCGTCTGCCCCGGTCGCATCCGCGCCGACGGCATCGGCCCGACACTGAACTGACGTGCATCCTGGAATGCATGGCGGACTTCCTTGTCCCCTCATGCGGTGGACGATCCTCGGAAACTATTTGGGAACGCCGGTGTTGTTGCTGCGGTCTGCATCGGGTAACGCATGTACGGGATCGATGGTGGCGGATT
>JBDTZK010000172.1:0-5187 GCA_040005195.1 Pseudoxanthomonas sp. | reverse complement strand
TCCTTCACGACTGACGGCACCGGCTACGTCTTCATGACCGGCAACAACAAGAAGGGCGAAGGTTCGCCGACGAGCATCCCGCCTTCGCTGGTGCGCTTGAGGGTCGTTACCGTGCCTGGCAAGCCCGCCTACCTGCAACAGGACTCTGCAGAGAAGAACACCGTGTTCGGCAATCCGGGCTCGCCCGTGGTCAGCAGCAATGGCGGGAGGGACGCGATCGTGTGGGTCCTGGACGAGAACGCGCGCCGCTCCGCGCCGCTGGTAGGCGAGGACGCGCCGGCACCGGTGCTTTATGCATTCGACGCGATGTCATTGAAACTGCTGTGGCGAAGCGTGCCCGGCCAGTTGCATACCAGCGGCAAGTACAACGAGCCCACGTTCGCGCGCGGCGCGGTGGTGGTCGGCACGGATCGCATCCAGGCGTTCGGGCTCGGCGCGGCGCCGGCCGCACGCGATTCCGGCAAGGGTGCAAGCACCGTGGTGGATCGTGTTTCCGTACCAGTAGTCGTGGACACCGGCCTGGATGGCGAAACGATCTACAAGCAACGTTGCGCTGCCTGCCACGATTACCCGCAGGGCAACATCCCACCGCGTGCGCTGATCGCCCGGCGCTCGCATCCCTACATCGTCGACGTGCTCACCAATGGCGCGATGCGTCCGCAAGCCGCCGGACTCGGCGTTGGTGACATCAAGGCTGTCGCAAGGTATCTGAAGCAATGACTGATCTTCCCCGCATCCACCTGCATGGCCTGCTGGGCGACGCGCTGGCCGCCAACCAGTCGGGCCGCCTGTCGCATTTCATCATTGATGAAAACAGCCCGGCCATCGAGATTTTCGACCCGGCGCGTGCCGCGACCAATGACAAGGGCGACTGGTATGGCGAACACGCCGGCAAGTGGCTGTACGCCACCGCCAAGTCGGCGGCACGCGATGGTGATGCATCGCTGGTGGCGCAGCTGCTGCGCGTTGCGGATTACCTGGTGGGCGTGCAGGACGCGGATGGCTACCTGGGCACGTATGCACCGGACTATCGCTTCATGCGCAGACAGCCGCCCAAGCCCGGGACCTGGGATGGCGCGCCCAGTGTGCGCACCTGGGATATCTGGACGCACAGTTATCTGATCCTCGGATTGCTTGAAGTACACAGGCATTTTCCCAACGCTGCGTATCTGGCGGCAGCGCGCAGGATTGGCGACCTGTGCTGGCACACGCTCACTGAGGGCGCCATCGACATCTGCGAACTCGGCAACCACCACGGCATGTCGGCCACCGTATTGATGGACGCGGCCGCGGAGCTCTATTTCGTCACGGGCGAACCGCGCCACCTCGCGCTGTCGGAACTGGTGTTGAAGCAGGCCAACGACAATCCCGACCTTGCGCTGCTGGACCGTGCACTGGAAGGCGTGGATGCTTCCGAGATCGCGACCGGCAAGGCCTACCAGTTGGCCTGGAACCTGGTCGGACTGGCCAAGTTGCACAAGGCCACCGGCAACGCGTCCTATCGCACCGCCGTTGACAATCTCTGGCACAGCATTCGCACGCACCACCTCACGCTTGGCGGTGGCCCATGGGGCGGCGTGGCGCATCGCTCGCGCGAGGTGTTCAACCCGGTCGGCGTGTTCAGCCCGCAGGGTTACGTGGAAACGTGTTCGGTGCTGGCCTGGATCCAGTTGAACCGCGAACTGCTCGCCATCAGTGGCGAAGCACGCTATGCCGAAGAAATCGAACGCACCGCCTACAACGATCTGCTTGGCGTGATGGCCCCCGATGGCGAAAACTGGTGCTACTACTCCTTCGCCAATGGTCGCCGTGTACATACGACCTACTGGCGCTGCTGCAAGTCCAGCGGTGCCATGGCCGTGGAAGAACTTCCCGCGATTGCCTACACGCAATCGGCGGGAGGAAATATTTCCGTCAACCTGCTGGGGCCCGGTAGCGCCGCGTTCGATCATCCCCGGGCGGGCGCGCTGCGACTCACGCAGGCCACCCGTTATCCGTTCGATGGTGCGATCACGCTCAGCGTTGCACCTGAGCGCAGTGCGCAGTTCACCATTCTGGTGCGCATACCGCAGTGGGCGACAGGCGCCACCTTGACGGTCAATGGTGCTACCCATGAGGTCGCATTGACGCGGGGTGAGTACGCCGCCATCGACCGCGAATGGCACGCCGGTGACGAGATCGCACTGAACCTTCCCATGCCTGCGGTCGCGCACGGACAAGTGCAGCAGAACACCCAGGAATCATTCGCGCCGGATGGTTCGCCGGTGCGCCAGCAGGTGATGCACTACGAGTACGTGGCAGTGACGCGTGGTCCGCTGGTCTATGCCAGTGACCTGATTGATGGTTACAAAACCGGAGAGACCTTGAGACTGTCCGATGCGCCGGTTGAACAATGGCTGCAGGTGGCGCAGCAGGACGAGGGCGAAGGCCCTTCGATCCATCTGCACAGTATCGGCCGCGCGCCTTTGCTGCTGGAGCCTTATTACCGGACCGGTGGCCGCATTGATGGCGCGTGGCGACTGACCTGGATGTCGCTGGCGCCCGTCGCCTTTCACGACACGGTGCAATGAGGTGCGGCCCTCAAGCAAGAAATTGTGCCGACAGAAGCAAGCAGGCGATCCTGTTCAAGTCCGCGGGCTTGGCCCAGACTTTTCGCCGATGTTGTTACTGAGGTAAGGGAGACCTTATGGCGACTGATTCTGCTTTCACGTTCGCAGGGCGTACCGGTGCGAATGGGCCGTTGAGCGGCGTGCGCGTGCTGGACCTGAGTGCCTATATTGCAGGTCCGTATGGCTGCACGCTGCTGGCTGACCAGGGCGCGGACGTGCTCAAGGTCGAGCCGCCCGATGGCGACAACCTGCGCAACTATCCGTCCACGCTGCAGGCCGAGAGCCGCGCTTTCGTGGGCGTGAACCGCAGCAAGCTGGGCATCACCCTGGACCTGAAGAAGCCGAAGGGCTTCGCCGCGCTGCTCAAGCTGGTGCGCGAAGCCGACGTACTGGTGCACAACTTCCGCCCCAGCGTGCCCAAGCGTTTGGGCATCGACCATGAACAACTCAATTTGATCAATCCGCGTTTGATCTACTGCGCGGTCACCGGTTACGGCGAAACCGGACCGATGAAGGACAAGGCCGGTTACGACCAGGTGTTGCAGACCATGACCGGCATGTGCGCGCTGCAGGGCAAGCGTGGCGGCGCACCGGAAATCATCTACGGTTCGGTCGTCGATTACTACGCGGCGGCCTTGCTGGCGGCTGGCGTGTCGTCCGCGCTGTACGAGCGCGAGCGCAGCGGCCTGGGACAGTTCGTCGGCGTATCGCTGTTGCGCAGCGCGTTGACCATGCAATCGGCGCGCATGATCTGGGCCGAAGGCGAGTCGCTGGACATAGGTCGCGATATGCGTTCGGGTGGCGTCACCGGTATTCACCCGGCGCGTGAAGGGCACCTCTATATTTCCGCCAACACGCCGCGTTTCTGGAAAGCGCTGTGCGAGAAGACCGGGCTGAACATGCTGCACGACAACGAGCGCTACGACACCGTGCGCAAGCGTGCCGACCATGCCAATGAAATCGTCCCGCACCTGCATGCGGCATTGACCCGGCAGACTGCGCTGGAATGGGAAGCGATTTTCGGCGACGAAGTGCCCTGCGCGGCAGCGTTGAAGGTCGAAGATATGTTCGACCATCCGCAGGTGCTGGCTGAGGACATGGTGGGCGACATCCAGCATCCTGTCATCGGCCGCTATCGCGGAGTGACGCGCCCGATCATTTTTGGTCGCACGCCAGGGCCTGATCCGTTCGCAGCCCCTGTATTCAATGCAATTGATGCTCCGCCAGTCGAAGCAGCGGTAGCGCAGAAGCGGCGCAAAGCCTGATCAAGGCTTGTCCCTTGAACGGGAGAGGCCTTGTTTCCACGGATTTTGTTTCTGACTCGCCCTGCGAACAATTATTTCTCCCTTGGCCGTCGCCAAGGTTGCATCGTCCCGCCTCTGCTCCAGTGAAGCCGCTCGCTTGACCCGTTTTACTGTCATTACGGTGGCAGAGCTTTCCCGTGGACATGCACCTCATACGGTGACAGATGGACCCTCAACAGGACCGTAAGAATTTACGGTGAATTTACGGCTTCGTCGCTGTAGCGAATAGCGCGTTTACGCCCGCCGGCCGGACACTGACCGCCTCGAAACTCCTGGGGAATGCAGTCATGACTGGCTGGTTGTCTTTGTTGTGTGGAATCGTGGTGATTGGGGCGGCGGCATACCTGCTGCTGGTGATCCTGCACCCCGAAAAGTTCTGAGCGGACCTCGACCATGATCGAAATCCTGCTCGTCTTCTCCCTGGCCATCGGCCTGGCCTGGCCCCTGGGCCATTACCTTGCCAAAGTCATGCGCGCCGCGCCCATGCCTGGCGATCGCCTGTTCGGCTGGCTGGAGAAGCCTGTATACCGTTTGCTCGGCACCGATCCGCGTCGCGGCATGACGTGGCGCGGCTACGCCAGGGCTTTCCTGCTCAGCAACCTGGCCGTCGGCGCATTGGTCTGGATGTTGTTCATGACCCAGGCGTGGTTGCCACTCAATCCCGATGCCGTGCCCAACATGCGCTGGGATCTGGCGCTGCACACCATGGTGTCGTTCCTCACCAATACCAATCAGCAGCATTATTCCGGGCAGGCGCAACTGTCGTACCTGTCGCAGATGGTCGGCATAGTCGGCCTGCAGGTGGCGACACCGATGATGGGCCTGGCCCTGGTGGTCGCCACGTTGCGCGCCTTGTTCGGAGGCAGGGACCACAACGCACACGAAACCGGGGAAGCAGATGTCGGCAATTACTGGGCCGACGTGACCCGCGCCAGCGTACGCTTCCTGTTGCCACTGTGTCTGTTGTGGTCGGTGTTGCTGACTTCCCAGGGCGTGCCTGCCACGCTCGCCGCCGGCCCGACGGTGACGCCGCTTGATGCGAGTGCGCAGATGGTCGAGCAGAAGATTCCGCTGGGTCCGGTCGCGGCGATGGTCGCCGTCAAGCAGCTCGGCACCAACGGTGGCGGCTGGTACGGGCCCAACAGTACGGTGCCGCTGGAAAACCCGACGCCGTTCTCCAATTTCCTGGAAACCATCGGCCTCATCCTTATCCCGCTGTCGGTGGTGTTCATGGTCGGCCCGCTGGTGGGCCGCCGCAAACTCAGCACGATGAT
>JBDTZK010000171.1:0-5235 GCA_040005195.1 Pseudoxanthomonas sp. | reverse complement strand
GCCTGGGCCAACGCGTTGGCCCAGCCATTCTCGGGAAAAATGTCGCTGGCCACGACATGACGGTGCGCGGATATACCGCCTGCGACGAAGACCACCGGCAATCCGGCTTCGCCCAACAATTCGTAGCGCAAGGTGACCTGGCGGACGCCGGCATGGCGCAACTCCAGGCGGATGCTGATCTCGCCGCGCGATGCGTGCGTTGCCTCAGGCAACGGCTCATAGGCCGTGGCGGGTGCCACGGAGGGAACGGCATGCAGTGCGTTATTGACGAAGCTCATGGCGGTATCCAGGTGAAGGACTTGGACTACAACCATCGAGCTTCGCGGAGCTCGGCGTTCGCCATGCACGGGGCATGTTGCGAACCATCTTCCGGCAGACGCTGGGTCCCCGCAGGATTTGGCACCTGGCTGGCGCTTGCGCGTCATCTGGCTGCCCCGGCTTCATTGGGCCTGTCCCTCTGCCGGTCTCGATGGTGGCGCCAGCTTGCCAGCCGATTTTAGACATGTCAATCGCTTTATTCGGATAAAGCGATATAAGTCCAGGGACATTACCTGTCGCGGCCCATGCGCCGGTAACGCATAATTTGCACATGAACTTCCGTCTTATTCTTGGAGCACTGCTCCTGGCATTAGTTGCGTCTTGCCGCACCACGCCACCGCCTGCCCTGACCGCTCGGGATGCGCCCAAGGCCACCACCCCGGTCGATGCAGTGATTCCCGAGGCCTGGGTGTCGGTGGAAAGCCCCCAGGACGAACTGGATTCGCTGGCCGTCTGGCCCACCGAAGACGGCCACACCTGGCTCATCGCCACCGCCAAATCCAGCCACCGACTGGTGGTCTACGACGCCGAAACCGGCACGCGCCTGCGCAGCGTCGGCGGGCGCGGCGATGGTGCGTTGCAGTTCGGCCGGCCGAATGGCATCGCCGTCCATGGCGATCTGCTGTTCGTTGCCGAACGCGACAACCACCGCGTGCAGGTGCTTTCGCTTCCCGACTTCACGCCACTGGGAATGATTGGCCAGGACATCCTGCGGGTTCCCTACGGCCTCTGGTTGCGCGAGAGAGGTCCCAATGACCTGGAACTGTTCGTCACCGACAGCTTCATGACCGACTTCGCTACCCGCCAGTTGCCGCCCATGGGCGAACTGGACCAGCGCGTGAAGCGGTTCGAGGTGCAACTGGATGCCGATGGCAAGCTGCAGTCGCGCTATCTGGGCGCATTCGGCGACACCAGCGAAGCCGGTGCGCTGCGCATGGTGGAATCCATCGCCGGTGACACCGCCAATAACCGGTTGCTGATTGCTGATGAGGACCAGCGCGTAGGTTCGACCCTGCGCGAATACACATTGGACGGCCTGTACCTGGCACACAGCCTGCCACCCTTCGATTCCGATGCCGAAGGCATCGCGCTGTGGGCCTGCGATGCGGGCGAAGGTTACTGGATTGCGGTAGACCAGCTGCGCCCCACCCTCTTCCGCTTGTTTGATCGCACCACTTTGCGCCCGCTGAAAACCTTCTCCGGCAAGGTCGTCGCCAATACCGATGGCGAAGTGCTTTATGCGGCAGGAACGCCACGCTTCCCCGCAGGCGCGCTGTTCGCGCTGCACGACGACAGGGCAGTGGCCGCATTCGATCTGCGCGACATCGTGCGCGTGCTTGGCCTGTCGAAACACTGCATGTAATGACGCCAGGCTGGCTCCGTGCAGGCTGCCTGCTCGTGGTAGCCACCCTGCTGCTGGCGGCCGCCGATGCCGATGCCGCGCGCCTGTATCGCTGGAAGGATCGCCACGGCATCACCCAGTACGGCGACCAGCCGCCCGAAGCGGATGAACTGCCGGCCAGCGACGTCAACGTCACCCGCTTTCGCAATCCACCCGGGGCACTGGTGCGCCTGCGCCTGGAAAACAAGCGTGGCCGTTACGAAGCCTGGGCCGACAATCTGATGCATGGCCCGGTGCAGGTGATGCTGCGCTTCAAACGCAATCGCAACGTGGTGGGCAACCCCACCTTGCCTGCGGAAGCCTCGGTGCCGGCACGCAGCAGCGTGCTGGTAGCAACGCTGACCATGACCGACCCACTGCATGGCGGCGACTTCGAACTGCTGCTGGATGGACTGCCCGGCTCTCCCGCAGCCAAACCACTGGACTACGAATACCGCCTGCCGTTCGACTATGCGCGGGTGCGGGTGGATCAGGGTCCCGGCGGCAGCTTCAGCCACAACGATCCGCAGAACCGCTACGCCATCGACTTTGCATTGGCCGAAGGCACCCCGATCGTCGCGGTCCGCGAAGGCGTGGTAATGCAGGTGGAATCTGACTTCGACAAGGCGGGGCTGAACCGGGAGAAATATGGCGGCCGCGCCAACTTCATCCGCATCGTGCACGACGACGGCACCATGGCGGTGTACGCGCACCTCAAGCCCGAGGGCGTTCAGGTGCGTACCGGCCAGCGTGTGCGCGCAGGCCAACGCATCGGCCTGTCGGGCAACACGGGGTTCAGTACCGCGCCACATCTGCACTTCGTGTTGCAGGTCAATCGCGGCATGCGGCTGGAGTCGATCCCGCTGCGCATGTTCGGCCCACTGGGCGAGCTGAAGTTCCCGAAAAGCCTCTGACCAAAGGCTCTGACCGGCCCGGGCAGACTGCGTCGGCTATAATTCGCGCCCTCCTGTTGAACACTCGCCCACGCGGGCGCCGTCGCCATGTCCGAAGTCGCTACCGAAGCCGCGCGCCGCCGCACCTTCGCCATCATTTCCCATCCTGACGCCGGCAAGACCACGCTGACCGAAAAGCTGTTGCTGTTCGGTGGCGCCATCCAGATGGCCGGCTCTGTAAAGGGCCGCAAGGCCGCGCGCCATGCGACGTCGGACTGGATGGCGCTGGAAAAGGAACGTGGCATCTCGGTGACTTCGTCGGTGATGCAGTTTCCGTACGAAGGCCGCATGGTCAACCTGCTGGACACACCCGGCCATGCCGACTTCGGCGAGGATACCTATCGCGTGCTCACCGCCGTCGACTCCGCATTGATGGTGATCGACGTGGCCAAGGGCGTGGAAGAACGCACCATCAAGTTGATGGAAGTCTGTCGCCTGCGCGACACCCCCATCATGACCTTCATCAACAAGCTGGACCGCGAAGGTCGCGACCCTATCGATCTGCTGGACGAAGTGGAAAGCGTACTCGGCATCCAGTGCGCACCTGTCACCTGGCCCATTGGCATGGGCTCTCGCCTGAAGGGCGTGGTGCACCTGGTCAGCGGTGAAGTGCACCTGTACGAACAGGGGCGCAACTTCACGCGCCAGGATTCCACCATTTTCGCGTCACTGGACGAACCGCAGCTGGTTGAACGCCTCGGCGAAAACCTGTTGGCGGAACTGCGCGACGAACTGGAACTGGTGCAGGGCGCCTCGCATGCCTTTGATGCCGACGCCTACCGCGCCGGCAAACAGACGCCGGTGTTCTTCGGTTCGGCGGTCAACAACTTCGGCGTGCAACCTTTGCTGGATTTCTTCGTGGACCATGCGCCGCCGCCGCAGCCGCATGCCACCACAACTCGCGACGTGAAGCCGGAAGAAGCCAAGCTAAGCGGCTTCGTATTCAAGATCCAGGCCAACATGGACCCGATGCACCGTGACCGCGTGGCGTTCATGCGGGTGTGCTCCGGTCGCTTCAGCGCGGGAATGAAAAGCCTGCACGTGCGCACGGGCAAGGAAATGAAACTCGCCAACGCCCTGACCTTCATGGCCAGCGACCGCGAGATTGCCGTAGAAGCATGGCCCGGCGATGTCATCGGCATCCACAACCACGGCACCATTTCCATTGGCGACACGTTTACCGAAGGGGAGTCGATCAGCTTCACAGGCATCCCCAATTTCGCACCGGAACTTTTCCGCCGCGCGCGCTTGCGCGACCCGCTCAAGCTGAAGCAGCTGCAAAAAGGATTAGCGCAGTTGAGTGAGGAAGGCGCCACCCAGTTCTTCCGGCCACTGATGAGCAATGACCTGATCCTGGGCGCGGTAGGCACGCTGCAGTTCGACGTCGTCGCTTACCGGCTGAAGGACGAGTACAGCGTCGATTCAAGCTTCGAGCCCGTCGGCGTGGTCACCGCGCGCTGGATCCACTGTGAAAATGCGAAGAAGCTGGAAGAGTTCCGCGAAAAGAACGCGATGAACCTGGCCCTGGATGCTGCCGGCCAACTGGTCTACCTGGCACCGACGCGGGTCAACCTGCAGCTGGCACAGGAACGCGCGCCCGACGTGCAGTTCCTGGCAACACGCGAGCATGCACACAGCGTGGGCCTGGACTGACTGCATGATCCAGGCAGATGAGCCCAGCGTGGCCCGCCTGGTTCTGATCCGGCTGCTGCGCTCGCCTTTCATGCGGGTGGTGTACTTCATCGCACTGCTGTCCGGATTCAGATTCACGGCCGCATGGGTGGCCAAGGCGGCTGCAATTGCCCCCAACAGCCTGAAGACGATGAGCGCCAACGTGGTGTCCACGTTGTTGACCGTGCTGCCTTTCGTGCTGGCGTACTGGTTGCTGGTTCGACTCATCGAACACCGCAAGCTGGACGAGCTGGCGTGGCGGAAATTGCCGCATCTGCTTTGGGGCCTGCTCGCCGCCCTGCTGCTGTTTTCGGTCGTCACTTTCGAGCTGTGGGCCGCGGGCGCGTACACCGTCAACGGACTGGGCAATGCGCCGTTGTGGAGCTTGTTCCTGCTGACTGCGGTGATACCTGGCATCACCGAGGAAATCGTCAGCCGCGGCATTCTGTTCCGCCTGGCCGAGGAAGGCCTGGGTACCTGGATCGCACTGGCGATCTCATCACTGTTCTTCGGATTTGCCCACGCCTTCAATCCCGGTGCCACGCTGTGGACGTCGGTGGCGATTTCAGTCGAAGCAGGCCTACTGTTCGGCCTGCTGTACCACGTCACCCGTTCACTCTGGTGGTGCATTGGCCTGCATGCCGGCTGGAACTTCGTGCAGGGGGCGCTATTCGGTATCCCCGTTTCCGGTATCGCTGTGGATGGCGTGGTCGATTCGACGCTGCAAGGCCCCGACTGGCTGGATGGTGGCGGCTTCGGCGCCGAAGCCTCCGTACTGGCCGTACTGACCTGCTGCATTGCCAGCCTGTGGCTGTTGCGCCGGATGCTGCGTGACCACAGCGTAGTGCCGCCTTTCTGGAAGCGGCTGGCAGGGAACGCTCGGCTTTCCGGCTGATCCAGGCCGTCATATAG
>JBDTZK010000170.1:0-5238 GCA_040005195.1 Pseudoxanthomonas sp. | reverse complement strand
TATAGCCCTGACACGACTCGCTTTCATTTGCATGGATCGCATAGGATACGGTGTCGTCAACCAGCGCCAGGTCAGCATCGAATCCCACAGCGATATCACCTTTGTGATTCAAGCCATAGCGCTGCGCCGGATTCCATGACACGAGTTCGGCCATTCGATTCAAACCAAGACCTCGCTTGCGTCCTTCAGTAAACAGCGCTGGCAACATGTATTCGCTGCCGCCGAAGCCCGACTTGGCTACGAAAATATCATCGGGATTCGCAGCATGCACCTTCGACTCGGTTTTGCAGCAGGCATGGTCTGAACAAACCCAGCTGATCTTCCCGTCCAGAAGCGCCCGCCAAAGATACTCGACATCCTCTCGCGGCCTAATGGGCGGATTGACCTTGGCCAATGCACCACACGGAGCATCGGTATCAAGCATCAGGTGTCCAATGGTAACCTCGCGACGGAAGTTGATGTGCGGAAAAGTCGCGGCCATCATCATCGCGGCATCGACCGCCTTGCGTGAGGTCAGGTGCAGCAGGTTTATGTTGACGCAATCGGTTTCATTGGCGAGATAGCTTGCAATGAATACAGCCAGCCCCTCGGAGTGAGGTGGGCGCGATGCGGAATAAGCTGCCAGCCCCTCAAGCGTGCCCTCGCGCTGCACGATATCGGTATAGGCGCGCATGATTTCGGCTGTCTCGCAGTGCAGCGATAGTGAAATCTGATCGGCCAGCTTCGGATATTTGTCCATCGCACGACGGACACCGCGCATGATGAACTCGAAATGCGCATAGTCGTAGTGCTCGCCCGGCGGCGTCATCAGAAATGACCTCTGGTCCGCGCTGCCGCCATGCAGGCCGTGCTGGCCATAGAACATGAATATCTTGAACGATGAAACGCCGTGATCGGCAATGAGTGAGTCAATCTCGTCGATATGCGATCCCATCATCGGGGCAAGATGAAAAGCATAATCAACATGGAATTTGTCTTCGACCAGACTGAGCACTTCAGGATAGAACTCTGAATAGGGGCCGGACTTGTTGAGGTAATACTGGCCCGTGCGCATGTAGTTCAGCGAGCTGGTGACACCGCCCATCGCCGCAGCCTTGCTCTCACTGACCGCATCCAGATCCAGCGGCTGGTAGATGCCGGTGTGCATGTGAGCATCCACTGCGCCGGGAAACGCCAGGCGACCCTTGCCATCCACCAGCTCGTTGGCGCGTGCTGGATCAATCGATTCGGCAACCTCGGCAAACTTACCGTCCTTGATCGCGATATCGCCAATGGTCACTGCGTCTTGGTTGGGGCGGACGATGCGAAGATTCTTGATAAGTACATCGAACTCAGCTGCCATAGTTATAACTCCGAAGAAGTGTTAAAAAAAATAGGATTCAAAGGGATCGAACCGATGGGTCAACATTGGGGCGCGTACGCAGCGGCATTGGGACTATTGAGTTCAGGGCCACAAGAGTCGAGAAAAAACCCGTCATGTAGCGCGCTTCTGGGCAAGCCTGCGTTCGAGCCAAGGCATCAGCCCGCCCACAGCAACCACTTCCAGTAGTTCGGCTGGTATTTTCTGACAGGAAAATTCAAGCCCTTGGGTGTGGTTGACCACAATACCTTCGACAGGCCGCACCTCGATCTCGTCGCCGGGATCAGCCTGTAGATCGGGGCAAACCAGCGCAGGCATTCCGAGGTTAAGTGCATTGCGGTAGAAAATCCGCGCGAAAGATTTGGCCAACAAGGCACCTACTCCCAGAGTAAGAAGTGCCTGGACCGCCTGTTCGCGTGAGGAACCAATACCAAAAGACTCGCCTGCGATAATCACATCCCCAGGCCTGACTTCTCGAGCAAAGTCTGGATCTACTGCCTCCAGACAGTGGCTGGCCAACTCCTCAATCGAGCCACGCATGTAGGGACCCGGAGCGAGCACATCGGTGTCGATCTTGTCGCCAAAAATGAACGCACGGCCGCGAACGTTCATGGAGCCTCCGCCAATAGCTCGCGCGGATCGCAGATCTCACCTTTCACCGCGCCCGCAGCCACGCTGTAAGGCGACCCCAGATAGACCATGGACTCCGATGATCCCATGCGACCCTTGAAATTACGCGCGGTTGTAGACAGGCATACCTCGCCGCCAGCAACCATGCCCGCACCCATACCGGCACATGCACCGCAGCCCGTAGGCAGCAAGATGGCACCAGCCTCAGTGAGGATCTGGAGCGTTCCGTCGGCAGCGGCCTTTGCGGTCATGTCGACGGAAGCCGGTGCAATCAATAGCCGGGTTCCACTCGCCACCTTGCGCCCTTTAAGGACCTTGGCCGCCATGTGCAGATCGGACAGTTTCGCGCCGGTGCACGCACCGATGTACGCCTGGTCAATTGCAATCCTTTCATAGGATGACACCGGCCGACTATTTTCCGGACTATGCGGGGCTGCTATCTGTGGTTCAAGTGTGTCTGCGTCGAAGGAGTGACTAGCAAGGCAGTGTGCGTCCGAGTCGCTTTGCCACATTCCGACATCGCCGGTAAACGGGCGCCCGGCATGTTCCAGTGCGCGCAGCGCAACTGCATCGGCGGTGACAATACCTGTCTCTGCACCGAGCTCAGCGGACATGTTGCACAAGACCATGCGTTCCGACATCGACATCTTTCGCACTGCAGAGCCATCGTATTCAAAAGCCTGATTCTCGTTACCCATGCCCAGCGAGGCGCACAGGAACAACATCATGTCTTTTGCGCTGACGCCAGCAGCCAGTTCACCACTCCAGTTCACTCTTACCGTATCAGGCACCTTGAGCCATATCTCGCCGGTGACCAACGCGGCGGTAATGTCGGTGGCCCCTACTCCCATCATGAATGCGCCAAATGCGCCACCACTGGTGGAATGGGAGTCCCCGCCCACGCAGAACATCCCTGGATGGATGTGCCCATACTCTTGTAGCACCACATGACAGATACCAACCGAATCGTAGTGTCGTACACCGTTATCCCGAGCCCAGCGACGGGTAAGCGAGAGTATCTCGGCGCTTTCGATATCCACGGCAGGAACATAGTGGTCGCTAACGACAATCACGCGCGCGGGGTCCCATACCTTGGCAGCCAGCTTTTCCAGGCGCGAGGCGACCCTGCGAGGACCCCCCGAGTCATGCATCATCAGCAGGTCAATAGAGGCAGTGACGATCTCACCAGGCCGCACCTGGCGGCGTCCGCACGACCGCGCTATTATTTTTTCGGCAAGCGTCGAAGCCACAGGTCTACTCTTTAGGTTTCCAGTTCACAACATCCAGGCTCATCTGGTAGCGGAACTGATCGGGGCGATACTGGATGTTCAGCAAATCAACCAGTTGGCCGTTCGCATTGAATGACTGGCGCTCCAAAGTGAGCAGCGCTGCACCCGGCTTGACCTTCAAATAGCCTGCAATCACTGCGTCGGCGGAAACTGCCGAGAGGCTCTGCTCGACGCGCGCTATATCGATCTTGCAGCGCTTGAACAATGCCAAGCGGGATGTCGTGGACAGGTTGGCCTTGTTGAATTGAGGGTGGTCGGTGTTTGTCCAGCTGGTGTAGTACCCAAACGGAATCTTGTTGAGGCTACGTATCCGAACTGCCTGCACTATCGATTCCTCTGCTCCTAGGTTGAAGAGCTCCCGAACGCGCGCAGGAGGCGGCGTCCGGATGAACTGCAACAGATTCACGTCCGTGGCCTCGGCCAGGATCTGCAAACCTTCCAGCAGGCCAGTGAGTGGCGCACGAAGTGGTTTGGCTTTCTTCTGCTTGCCTTCGGCCTGATGGATCACGATTGTGCCGCGGCCGCGCGACCGCTTTACGAGCCCCGCCACCGCGAGCTCGTCCATTGCGCGCTTGGCAGTCATGCGCGAGACACCAAAGGAGTGGGTCAATTCGTTTTCGGAGGGCAATTGCGAGTCCACCGGAATTTCTCCACTCAGTACGTAATCGCGCAAAATCGTGAACATCTGGAAATAGAGTGGCACCGGCAAGTCTGCTTGGAGCAACTTTTTCAATTCTGGCGATCGCAACCGATCCATCGCGTTGCTACTCATTTGCTACTCCATGCGCTAAACATTGTTGTCATGACTACAGGTCGGGAGGAGGCAGCACGGTCAAGGCGGCATATCCGCCCATCCTTGCGATTCCGCCAAAGCAGCGCGGAAATTGCGCAGGTTGTAGAGCAGAAGGGTGGCGGCGAACAGCCCGGCGAACAGCGATATGCATGCAATGGAGTAACGAAGTGCGCGTTCGTCGCGGAATACATAGTCGGTGAGCAGAGCCACGCCTGTAGGACCAATCGTCAGCCCGAATACGTTGACTACAAGGTAGTAGATTGCTGACGCCTGGGCACGCATTTGATTTGGCGTGACAATCATCAAGGCTCCCAGCGCACACGCCGTTGATGCAGTAGTGCCTATAGAGGCCGGCAGAAGCAGGACAACCGCGACCCATGGGGACGGAGCCATGGCTGCACCAACCGCACTTGCTGCGGCAACCACGGCGCAGTACAGCGCCGCACGCATTTGTGCGTCGCCGTGACCCTTTGCAGACAGCCGCTCGCTCAACCATGTGGCCACCAGCGCTGATAATGGCGCGGCCAGCAGGACCACTGTGCCGTAGGCCATACCGATCTCGGCAATGCTCCAGCCCCAGGTTCGTATGAACATCGTGGGTACCCACGCGAACAACGCGTAAGCAAGCAGCGTTACGGCCGATAGACCCAGGAAGTGGCTTGCGTACATGCGCCAACGCTCAAGCAAGTAGCGGGCGACCTGCGCAAGCGAGAGTTGCAGCGCACCGCCCGCACCCGAGGCCAAGCCTTCTTTACGGCTTGGCTCACGAATCGTCATCATCAGCGCAGCCATCACTAATCCCGGCAACCCCACGACGAGGAACACGGTTTGCCATGCGAACAGTTCGCCCACCACCGGCAGACGAAGCGGCGGTGCGTTGGTAACAAAGGTGATGACTTGTCCGCCGACGATCATCGCAAGCCCGATCCCCAACAGGATGCCCATGTTGTACACACCAATTGCGCGGACACGGGTGCGTTTCGGAAAGTAATCGCTGATCATGGACAGTGCAGCGGGACTGAGCGAGCCCTCTCCTACTCCGACACCCAGCCGAAAAGCGAAAAGCTGGCCATAGTTTCGAGCCAGCCCACAGGCAGCCGTCATGACACACCAGATGCTGATGCCGGAGGCGATGATCACACGCCGACTGTATCGGTCGGCCAGTC
>JBDTZK010000169.1:0-5245 GCA_040005195.1 Pseudoxanthomonas sp. | reverse complement strand
GAAACCACGTGAACGGCTGATTTTTGCGCTGGATGCGCCAAGCGGTGAGGAAGCAGTCGCCTGGATCGACCGGCTGGGCGATGCGGTCGACTTTTACAAGATCGGCATGGAACTGCTGGCTTCGGGTGATTACTTCACGGTGCTGGACGAGCTGGCGCGCCGGGACAAGAAGATCTTCGTCGACCTCAAGTTCTTCGATATTCCGGCCACGGTCGCTGGCGTCATCCGCGGCCTTTCGCGCTGGCCGGTCACCTTCGCCACCATTCACGGCTGGCACGCCGGGATGATGCAGGCTGCCGCCGAAGCGCGCACAGGCCAGCTGAACCTGCTGGCGGTCACGGTGCTCACCTCGATGGAGGGGAAAGACCTGCAGATGATGGGCATCTCCGGCGAACCTGCTGATATTGTCGTGCAACGTGCGCTAGCCGCGAAGGCTTGCGGCATTGATGGTGTGATCGCGTCGGGGCAGGAAGCGGGCGCAATCCGTGCTGCCTGCGGACCCGGGTTTTCCATTGTCTGCCCGGGTATCCGTCCGGACAGGCCCGTGGGAGATGACCAGAAGCGCACCGTCGGCGTGGCCGAAGCTTTCCGGCGCGGTGCGGATGCGATCGTGGTGGGCCGACCCATCAGCCTGGCCAGTGACCCGAAACTGGCAGCCAATGCGATTCAGCAGGAAATTTATAAATTTACACTTGATAATCAACAGCTTGAAACACATTAATTCAAGTGTTGCATTAAGTGTTAGTCATATTTAACATGTGTGCGTCCGGTTTCGGCCGGCGTGTGCCATAACACTGTCTACCGGCTTCGGCCGGTTTTAGAGGCCCGCTGTTTCCGCAAGGAAACATGGCCTCTTTTTTATGCCCGTCACCGCGCGCAACCAGCGGCCAGAAGTCTCGTAGCGTGAAACCCGTGCTTGCTGGCAACAGGTCCAGACAGCAAGATGCGGAAGGATCGGGGAATCCCTGCATGTCGTTACGCTTTCCACCCACTCGCTGGAGTTTGCTGGGCTTGCCGCTGTGCGGCGTGCTGGCGCTGGCTGCCTGCGCGCCCAAGACGGTCGAACTGCCAGGGTCCGCAAGCGAGCCCGCCGCTGCGGTCAGGCAGCTGGCCCAGCAGCTGCATGACAATGACCTGGTCGGATTTGCGCGCGCCGCCGTGCCGCCCGCCGACTATGCACGGCTGGAAATCGCCTGGCGCGACGACCGCAGCCGCTGGCCGCTGACCGAGCTGCCCCTGGAAGAGCAGTTGTCGCCGCTGCTCGTGGCATTGTCCGCGCCGGATGCGGAGCGCGCGCTGCAGCAGGGCTTCAAGCGCAATTTCGCCAACCAGGACAAGGATCTGAAGGACGCCGCGCGTTCGCTGGGGCTGTTTGGCGTGCAATACGTCAAGCGCGAGGGCGTCTATACCGATGAGGAGCGCGCGCACTACGCGCAGGTGATCGCGGCCCTGAGCGACTGGGCGCAGCGCGCGCCGCTGTCCGATGCCAAGCGTGGCGCCGCGGCCATCCCGCCGCTGGTGGCCGCCGCCCGCAAAACCGGCCTGACCAGTGAAGCCAGTTTCCGCGAGGCCGGCATGACCGCAACCCTGCAACGGCTGTCACCGTTCTTTGCCCAGGCCAAGACCTTGCTCGCCGGCTACGGCCTGCCACTGGACCAGACCTTCCTGGAGCTGCGGGTCGGACTGGTGGAAGAGAAAGGCGATCAGGCCCGCGTGCGCGTGCACTACCCGCTGGGCGGCAGGGAGATCGATACCGTGGTCAGCCTGCAGCGAAAAAACGGGCGCTGGTACCTCAGCGACTACCTGCGCCATGCCGAACAGGCGCTGGCGCCGTCCGTCGCTGAAACCGCGGCTTCGACCGAAGTACTACCAGCCCAGACTGCCAAGCCCGACTGAACACGGGACTCTGGGCCTTGGCGCGCTGGGCCATAATGTAGGGGATGCCTGAACAGAATCCCCTGCCTTTTCCAGATGCGGCACCGACGCCGCCTGACTCTGCGCCCGCGTCAGCGCCAGCGCCGAAGCCGCCACTGGATCCGTCACCCGCGAGTCCGCGTCCGCCGGTGCGTCCGGTGAAGCGTACGCTGTGGGCGTCGCTGATGAGCAAGTTGGCCGATCCGTGGCTGACCCCGAGCATTGAACCCGAAGATCCGCGCCAATTCGTGGATGACCGTCCTGTCTGCTATGTGCTGGAAGACTACGGCCTGTCCAACGCACTGATCCTGGACCGGGCCTGCCGTGATGCCGGGCTGCCCTCGCCGTTGTCGCCGCTGCCCGGTGATCCGCTGGGACGCAAACGCGCCTACGTAGCACTGTCCAGGCGCAACGCCGGCGCGCTGATTCCCGAACCGGGCAGCGCCAAGACCCATTCCGGCTCGCTGGCGCGCCTGTTGCAGGCGCATCGCGCCAACCCGGCACTGGATGTGCAACTGGTGCCTGTGTCCATTTTCGTGGGCCGCTCGCCGGACAAGGCAAGGGGCTGGTTCTCGGTGCTGTTCTCGGAAAACTGGACCATCGTCGGCCGCTTCCGCCGCCTGCTGGCCATCCTGTTGAATGGCCGCGACACCATCGTGCGCTTCGCCGCGCCGGTGTCGATCCGCGACAGCATCGCCGAAGACCTGCCGCCCGAACGCACCGTGCGCAAACTGTCGCGCGTGCTGCGCACCCACTTCCACCGCATCCGCGAAGCGGTGATTGGCCCCGACCTGTCCACGCGCCGGTTGCTGGTGGACCAGGTGCTGGCGGCCGAACCGGTACGCGAAGCCATCGCCAGCCAAGCCAAGCGCGACAACATCAAGTCCGAGGACGCCTGGAAGAAAGCCCACGCCTATGCCTGGGAAATCGCCGCCGATTATTCCAACCCGGTGGTGCGGTCGGCCAGCTTCCTGCTGAGCCACGTCTGGAACCGCATCTTCGACGGCATGCTGGTGCACAACCTGGACAAGTTCAAGCAAGCCGCACCGGGGCACGAGATCGTCTACGTGCCCTGCCACCGCAGCCACATGGATTACCTTGTGCTCTCGTACCTGCTGTACGAACGCGGCATCGTGCCGCCGCATATTGCGGCCGGCATCAACCTCAACCTGCCGGTAGTGGGCACGCTGCTGCGCAAGGGCGGCGCGTTCTTCATGCGTCGCAGTTTTCGCGGCAACCCGCTGTATTCGGCGGTGTTCACCGAATACGTGGCGCAGTTGGTCTCGGGTGGTTACTCGCTGGAATACTTCATCGAAGGCGGTCGCTCGCGTACCGGCCGTTTGCTGCAGCCCAAGGCCGGCATGATCACCATGACGGTGCGCGCATTCCTGCGCCAACCCAAGAAGCCGGTGCTGTTCCAGCCGGTCTACATCGGCTACGAGAAACTGCTGGAGGGCACCAGTTATCTGGACGAACTCAGCGGCCGGCCCAAGGAAAAGGAATCCATCTGGGCCGTGCTGTGGAGCATTCCCAAGGTGTTGCGGCAGAACTACGGCCAGGTGGTAGTGAATTTCGGCGAAGCGATCCCGCTGAATGACGTGCTGGCCCAACACGCACCCGAATGGAATGGCGAAGCGCTGGGCGAGGAAGAAAAACCCGCCTGGCTGTCCGATGCTGTAGACGCGTTGGCCGACCAGATCCACGTGCGCATCAATGCCGCGGCTGACGTCAATCCGATCAACCTGCTGGCGCTGGCGCTGCTGTCCACGCCCAAGCATGCGATGGGCGAAGCCGACCTGATCGCGCAGATAGAGCTGTGCAAGACGCTGTTGTCGGAGATGCCTTATTCCGACCGCGTGACCATCACCCCGCACTCGCCCGAACGGATCATCGCCCACGGCGTGCACATCAATGTCCTGCGGCGCATCAAGCATCCGCTGGGCGATGTACTGGACGTGGTCAGCGAAGACACTGCGGTATTGATGAGCTATTACCGCAACAACGTACTGCACCTGTTCACCGCGGCCGCATGGATTGCCTGCTGCTTCCAGAGCAACCGGCGCATGCTGCGTGCACGCGTGATCAAGCTGGGCCGTTCGCTGTATCCGTTCCTGCAGGCCGAGCTTTTCCTGCCCTGGACCGAGGACGAATTCGCCGAGCGCATCGACAAGACCATTGATGTGTTCATGCGCGAAGGACTGCTGGAACAGGTCAATGAAGACGACGGCGGCATTCTGCAACGCAACGCCGGCCAGACCGACGAAGTGTTCCGCCTGCGCGCAATCGGCCACTCGTTGCAGCAGGCGTTCGAGCGCTATTACATCGCCATCTCGGTGCTGGTGAAAAATGGCCCCGGCGTACTGGGCACCGCCGAACTGGAAAGCCTCTGCCAGCAGGCCGCGCAACGTCTCAGCCTGCTGTATGCACCGGCCGCGCCGGAGTTCTTCGACAAGGCACTGTTTCGCGGTTTCATCCAGAAGCTGCGTGAACTGAAACTGGTCTGGCCCGACGAAAACAGCAAGCTGGTGTTCGACGAACGCCTGGATGCGTGGGCCAAGGATGCGAAGGTGATCCTGGGCCGCGAACTGCGCCACACCATCGAACGCGTCAGCCCGGAAGCGGCCCGCGCGGACAGCGCGGTGTCTGCAGCGTCCACCACCGATTGATCACGTAGCCCCGGCCACTCGCCATGCTAGGGTTTGGCGCAAATAGCTGCGGCAGACAGCACGCATGAACAGCCTTGACACTGCGGGCGCCGACACGGCAGCCACGCCGCAACCGACATGGACGCAGATTCCCCGGCTGGCAGGCCGCTTGCTGCTGCGTCACTGGCCAGCGCTGCTGTTCTGGTTCTTCGCTCAACGGGTGTCCTACGACCTGTTGCTGGGACTGTCGATCTGGCTGGCGGAAACCAGCGTGCTGCTGTCCTACGCGGGGATCGCGCTGCTCATCGTCAGCCAGCTGGTTGGCGTGATCGCGATGTTCCTGGTCCTGCGCCCCTCCCTGCCGAGTGCAGACAGGGGCGCCTATGCCATCGGTCTCGCGGCGGCGCAGCCCTGGCTCAACGTGCTGGCGGTGGCGCTGCTGCCGTTCTTCGCCTACTACGCGAGCTGGGGCCTGCTGGACGGCATCAAGCGCGATTTCGCCCTGAGTTACATCTTCGGCGTCTCCTTCGAGCACCGCGAGTCGCTGCAGGACATCCTTGCGCTGCGCGGATTGTGGATCGCACTGCTGGTGTCGTGGGCGCTGCGGGCGCTGGCCAAGCGGCGATTCGCGAGCACCGGCGACGGCGCGCTGTCGATCGTGGTCGCGGTGTGCGACGCCTACTGGC
>JBDTZK010000168.1:0-5247 GCA_040005195.1 Pseudoxanthomonas sp. | reverse complement strand
GGAAATGGTGGACATGCTCTTCAAGCAGCGGTGCCAGGCTGCGATCACGGAAATTCACGAGCATCGCTATCGTCGGTACCGAGGCCATACTGTACTTCGCGGCGACTGCCTAAACGAACTTGCGACGGCCGGGCCGGCCGACCTAGCGGTGTTCTCACCGCCATACCCCAATTCCTTCGACTACACCGACGTCTACAACGTAGAGCTGTGGATGTTGGGCTACCTCGAGGACACCGACAGTAACCATGCGCTTCGCAAGTCGACGCTGTGTTCGCACGTTCAGCTGAAGCGTGACTTCCTTGCCCCGCCACCCGGCTCGCTGCGTCTATCCCGTGCACTTGGGCGGCTTCGCAGGGAGCGCGAGAGCCTGTGGTCGCCATGGATTCCTGACATGATCGGCCATTACTTCCACGACATGTGCAAAGTCCTCGGCCTACTCTACGCGCGGCTGACATCGCACGCCGAAGTCTGGGCGGTTGTCGGCGATAGCCGGTATGCCGGCGTCCAGATTCCTGTAGCGCGGATCCTCGCTGATTACGCCCCGAAGTTGGGTTATCGCGTCCTCCACATCGAACCGTTCCGCTCGATGCGTGCTTCGGCGCAGCAGGGCGGACAGCATCAGCTCGCCGAGTCGCTTCTGGTTTTGCAGAAGGAAGATTGAGCAAGATTGCTCTAGTAGTGTGTACGGCCAGCCGTCAAAAATTCTGAAACTAGCCCTCTGTGCAAGCGCATTACTTCGCAGGTATTGCCTTCTTGGAAATTTTTTTCGCGCGCTTTATCGTAGCCTTCTTTCCCGCCTTCTTCGCCGCTTTAGCGGGCGCCTTTGGCTTCTTGTCATAATCCGGTGGTTCCATCGAATAGCGCCGCAGCTGAACATTCATGGCCGCAGCTATTGGATCTAGATCCAGCATTTTGTCGGTCTGATCCTTTCTGGCATCAAACACGCATGCGTACACGGCTTCGGAGTCAGGCAAGCGATAGTCGTTGGCCTGCGTGATGCCAGATAGCGCCCACTCCCTGTGTTTAGTGGCGCCTTGAGCCTCATATAGGACCTTGAGCTCAAGCATTGTCGTAGTGAAAGGGTGGAAGGGAGCACCAGCTAGTGAATTCCACATCACTCTGATGTCACATCGTCCGCCTTTTCCGGAAGTTTCTTCATCCACGATCCCTTTCAGATGCTTGTAGGAAGCTCGCAGGTGAAGGTACAAAGGAATCTGGATTGTCTGCTCTGGGGCAGGATGCAGTTGGTAGGGATAATTCTTCCCTTTCCATAAAGTCTTAGCGACTGTACTTTTTGCATTGCGTAAGTGTTCTTCGTGGAATTCATCAACGTCTGCGGCAATCTTCGCGGCAGACAAGGGATCAGTGGACAATCGCAACTCGCAGACCGTCGGATCTGCGCACCACTCCTCGATGCTTCCACCAGGCGAGTGAAACAATAGCCGACGTTGGGATAGCTGCACGATGGCGAAGGTATCAGCGGATTTCAAATGGTCAGCAACCAACTGAAAAGCGCCACCGAGTGAGCCAATTTCCGGGTAGATGTTGTACATCGTTAGGAAATTCTCATTACTCATAATGACGCCTTGGGCGCTCTGGTCATGCGACCCCGGAAAGAAGCGCTTCCACTGCGATTCAATGGCCTTGAATGTCGGACGCTCGATGTCGGGAGCCTCCGCAAAAATGAACATCAAGACTTGGCTGGACGGCACTTCACCTTTCTCAAGCGGATACTTGTTTGCATCGAGCCACGCTTCAAGCCAATCCTGGCACCGTTGCACGAATCGGAACGATGGTTCACCGGAAGGCGCGGCTTCCAAGCCCTCCAGCGACTGCAACTCGTCGCTAGATAGTATGTCGGCCGTAGGTTCACTATTTTTCATCAGGCCGCCCGTACGCTACGTCGCATGAGTAGCGTCTGATAGGCCGCCACCACATCCTTCCGGTTGTAGGCGCCTTTCTGCTCCAGACGCTCTTGGATGCTGCTCAGTCCCTGTACCGTGGGTGTCTGCTCATTGGGCGCATCCTGTAACTCTAAGATGTCGCCATAGCGCTTCATTGCTCTGCGATAGGTCAGGTCTTCTTCGAGAATTCCGTCCAAGGCAGAGCTCTCACGTACGGTGCCGGGCTCCGCGTGCGCATCGGAGTCGCTCCTGCAGGAGATGGTCGTGTAGGCCGACGCGAGGCACATGTCCAAAAGGAAGCGATACAGGCGAGCTCCGTTGACCGTCTCGCGCATCTCTCGTGCCACGTCCAGACCTTTCAGGGTGGGGCGAAAGACACCCTCGAACTGAAGGTCACGCGGCGCCGGGTGTGCCCTGAAATCCTCCACCGACAACATGCCGCCCAGCACCAGCCCCCCTAACGCGACATGTGCATTGCGGTAGTAGGGCCCTTGTGGCGTGCGGCGCGCACGTTGACGTAGCGGTTCTATGGCGTAGTAGCGGCTCGATGCAAACGACATGAACAGGAGTGCATGAAGCCGCTGCCTGGATACTTCGGGAAGGCCCGCAGCCTCATTGGCCACAAGCAGAAAAAGCACCCATCGCGTGAAAAACAGCCGATCGTGGTCGGCCCGGGTCACTGATTTTCGCTTAGCTGCCAAGGTAGCTCCTCAGCTCAGCCGTGAGCTTCTCCCGAGCCTCGTCATCGCGCAATACGCCTGGCTCCTCGGCTAGCGCCATCAGGTCAATTAAGCGACCGTAATGCGCCTTGGGCAGTTTGCGCGGAGTTCCATCCTTATTAATCAATCCCAGAAGCGCGGGAATCATCGTCGTGCCGTTGATGTTGGACGTGGCGATCAGCATGCGCTGACCGTCCTCTGGCGAGAACTTGCGGATCATCTGCGCGGCGCGCGCCATGAACCAAGAGTCCAGGCTCGCCTCTGGCGTCTCCATAACCAGCATGGTGGCGCCATCATCGGCCACCATGTCCAGTAGCGTCATGCGGAATGCCAGGTCCAGGAACTCTTTCTGGGACTCGGAAACACTTGTCGCGGTGGAACGGACGTGCGCCGCCAAATGGGTACTGGAGGTCATCGCGATACGAAACGTAGGTAGATTGATCTGAGGTGTGCCCGTTGCCACTTTGAACGGATAGTTCCGCGTGAACTTCACGACCACCGTTTCATGCAGGAATGCTTCGGCATAGCTTGTCAGACGGCTGCCCAGATCGTTCTCGACCTCACCCATTTCAACGGAAAGCTTGTCGATCTGGCGCTTGTACTGGGCGTTGAGTTCTTTGCGTTTCTCGGCTAGCTGATCGAGCTCGATCTTTTCGGCCTCGAGCTCAGCCAGGAGCGGTGCCTGGGTGGCATCCGAGGTCTTGGGAATCTGTGCTTCCAGCTGCGCCACGCGCATCATCAACTCATGACGTCGTGCGACCGTCGGACGAACCAGCGCCAAAGCATTCGTGTACGCCTCTTCCTGCTGTTGCTGCGCCTTGAGGTGAGCTGCTATTTCGATGCGTAACGAATCGATCCTGTTTTCAATCTTCTGCAGAGCACGGGCCGTGATCGGTATGACGTTAGGTGCTGATGTGTGTGCCAGCGATGCGTTGCACACAAAGCAATGGTTATCACGCAGTCGCCTGCTGATCGCCGCCACCTCGCGCTTCCCACTTTTTCCACAGACGAAGCAGCCAAGGTTTGATCCCAGGCCTTGCATGAGCATCTGGAACTTGTCGTCCAACGTAGGAAGCGCCTGCGCAATGTAGGCGGCATCCTGCTGATGGAAGGCATGGTTCTCCTGATCCAACATCACTTGCAGTGATTCAACCTTACGGTCAGCGTCGTCACGCTGCTTGACAAGGTCGGCTACCTGTTCGGTGGCTCGGCGGTGATCCCGGCTGGCTCCATCGAGCTCCGTTTTTGCCGCCGTCAATTGAGCTGCCACTGCGGCAAGGTCCGGATCGACCGACTGGTACTTAGCGCGGGCCTGCTCGTACCGGTCCGACCGTAGGTTGTATTGATAGGTCCGGTTGCGATAGTCGGTGTCAGTCCCTTGGATCTCGGAGAACAGCTTATTGAGCTTTCGACCGATTTCCTCGTCAACGAAGAGCATCTTGAACAGCTCCAGCTGTGCGGTGGGCGACCATAAGAGTGGCAACCGCTCCTCGGTGAAGAACTGGACATAGCGTACGACCATGTGAAAGTCGTAGGGCGTGGCCAGCCCGGACAGCTCCGCCATCTGCTCCAGAAATTCACCGTTGCCGGGCGTTGTCACTGTCTTTCCGCTGACGACTAGCTTGGTGATTTCCAAGTTGGTCAGTCGCCGCGTGACCGCAAT
Source organism: Pseudoxanthomonas sp. (assembly GCA_040005195.1). Classification (GTDB taxonomy): domain Bacteria; phylum Pseudomonadota; class Gammaproteobacteria; order Xanthomonadales; family Xanthomonadaceae; genus Pseudoxanthomonas_A. Next base: position 961 of record JBDTZK010000168.1, on the reverse strand, counting down.
CTGTTTGCCGCCAATCCTGAAGGTCAGCGTGGACGTCGCGTTGGCGGCAAGAGCAACCCCGGCCCTGTCCTGGAAAAAACTGAACTTCTTGGTGGTGACTAGACTGCGCTTGCTGACCCGGCCCATGTCGCGCGTAGCGGCCTTCGACGGGCTAGTGGGTCCCACCAACATCCGCAGCAGCAGATTGAGCAGAGTCGTCTTGCCGATGCCGTTGATGCCGGCAATTACGGTGACGCCCTTGTCGAACGACAAGTCCAAACCCTGTTTGGTCGATCCTGGATACAGCGGATAGTTCAGTACTCGCAGTCGTTCAACGACTGGAAGACGAATCGCTGAGCGCATGTACTTCTCCCTAAGTGCTAACCCCATCTTGACCGAGTGCTCCCATTCTGTGGTGCCAGCTGCTTTGTGCCTAGATTATCCAGAATCGACCTCGTTGGTACATCCCAAGATCATATTTAGCGCTTATGCCGACTGGCTCGACGAATTGAGCTGGCACTTCTCTCGTGCCTAGGCAGGAGAGATAGATGCTTTCCTATGGCGAGTGGACGCTGCAAGGTCCAATCGGTGTGAATTATTTACGTACTCCATTACGCCAGATAGGCCGAAATACAATTCGAAATAAGGGTCAGATTGCCTTTTCGTTTCCGCCCTATCGCCCTTTGTACGGCTCACACCCAACCCCATCATTGTCCCGATCCAGATGCGGCCCATAGCCAGGTTCGCCACGCCTGACTGGCGCGGCACCTGCAGCGCGTGCTTCGGAACAGTTGGCGAAGGCGCGGCCTCCGGGTGACCGTGCAGGTGCGGCGTAGTTGGAAGGCGCCAGCTGATTCGCAGGCTGAGTGCGCCGCTCAACCGGCGCCGGACTGCTGCCGCGATGGCAGTGATAGCCGCCGTTCTTCCGATCGTTGTGGCACCCGTCCTTGTTCAGCCCGCCGCCGTGCGCCCAGGCATTGCC
>JBDTZK010000167.1:0-5258 GCA_040005195.1 Pseudoxanthomonas sp. | reverse complement strand
ATACACGCCGATGACGAAGCTGTGGAAGATGTCCTTCGCAGCGCCGTCGCGTTCCGGCCCGGCGGGCAGATAGCCCAACAGCACCGAACTGATCAGGAACGGCACCAGGATGTTGCGCATCCCGTAGAAACTGAACCGCTCGCAGGCTTCGTTTCCGATGATGTAGGGTATCTGCCGCGGCAAACGTGCTTCAGGCACCTGGGCTATCGTGGTCATCCGGTGTTCCCGCAAATGGTTCGGTGAAGGGTAACCCATGGGCCCTGCGCGAATCGACGTTTGCTGCACCGCGATACCCATATGCAGCGTGCTGCATTGCCCTTATTCATCGAGGATATCCATCATGCGCACGCTCGTCCTGCTCCTGCTTTCTATGTCCAGCGTCACTGTCAACGCGGCTGATATGCCACTGACCACGGCCGCGGAACGCTCCGGTTTTGTTGAGACAGGCCGTTACGATGAAGTCATTGCCCTGTGCAAGGACTTCGCCAGCGCCTATCCACGCGCCGTGCGTTGCATTGATTTCGGTACCTCGCCCGAGGGCCGGCCAATGAAGGTGCTGGTCGCATCCACCAGTGGTGCCCTGGATGCCAGGACGGCACGCAGCCGTGGTCTGCCAGTAGTGCTGATCCAGGGCGGCATCCATGCCGGCGAGATTGACGGCAAGGATGCGGGTTTCCTCGCCTTGCGGCAGATACTGGAAGGCAAGGCGGGCAAAGGCCTGCTGGACAACCTGGTCTGGGTATTCGTGCCGGTGTTCAGCGTGGATGGACACGAACGTTTTGGCGCCTGGAATCGCCCCAACCAGCGCGGACCCGAGCAGATGGGCTGGCGCACGACCGCGCAGGGCTACAACCTCAATCGCGACTATCTGAAAGCCGACGCGCCGGAAATGCAGGCCATGTTGCGTCTGGTGCAGGAATGGGACCCGCTGATCGAAGTGGACCTGCACGTAACCGACGGCGCCAAGTTCGAACACGATGTCTCGATCCAGGTAGAACCCGTGCACGCGGGCGACGAAGCCCTGCGCCAAGCCGGCCGGCAGTGGCGCGATGCGGTGATCAGCGACCTGGCGGCACAAGGATCGCTGCCCCTGCCCTACTACCCGTCCTTCGTGGTGGAGGACGATCCCACCTCCGGTTTCGAGGACAGCGTGCCGCCACCGCGTTTCTCGCATGGCTATTTCTGGCTACGCAATCGCATGGGCATGCTGGTGGAAACGCATTCGTGGAAGACCTATCCCGTTCGCGTACGCATCACCCGTAACGCAATCGTATCGGTGCTGCAGCAGGCCAGCCTGCATGGAAAAAAATGGCTGCAGGTTGCGCACCAGGCTGACCAGCGCTCCAGCCAGCATTCGGCCATGCCTGTGCCGTTGGCCTACAGGGCGGACGAGGAATCCCACCTCGTCGATTTCCGTGGCTATGCGTATACCCGCACCCCATCGGAAATCTCCGGCGCGTTGATGACCCGTTACGACGAAACCACGCCACAGTTATGGAAGATCCCGCTGCGTGACCATGTGCAGCCCAGTCTCAGCGTCGTAGCGCCTGCAGGCGGCTATCTGGTGCCTGCCGCGCATGCCGCATGGGTCGGCGAAAAACTGAAGCTGCACGGCATCGAATACCACATGATCGGCGCGATCAAGGCTGCGAAAGTCGAGAGCTTCCTCGCCACGGAGGCCACACCTGCGGCGCAGTCCACGGAAGGCCGCCAGCGCATGGTCGTGAAGGGCGAATGGAAACCGGACGTGCGCGATGTGGGTGCAGGCGCGCTGTTCGTCCCCATCGCACAGCCGAAATCGCGGCTGGTGATGTCGATCCTGGAACCGCTGGCGCCGGACTCGCTGGTGGGCTGGGGCGAATTCAACAATGCTTTCGAACGCAAGGAATACATGGAGGATTACGTCGCCGAAGAAGTCGCGCGCGAGATGCTGGCAAAGGATCCCGCGCTCAAGGCGGCCTTTGAGCAACGCGTGAAAGACGACCCCGCTTTCGCCAGCAGTTCCGCAGCCAGGCTCGAGTTCTTCTACAGGCTGCACAGTGCCTGGGATGACAGCAACAATCTGTATCCGGTCATGCGGTCCGCTGCCATTCCCACCTATTCAAGCCCTTGAGATCCATGAAATGAATAAGCCCCTGCTTCCGCTTTTGTTGCTGACCGCCTTGTCGCTGCCCATCATCGCGACGGCCGTGACCCCCACCAGCAGCGCCAGCACGACGGATGCGGCGACGCTGCAAGTCGTGACACTGAACCTCTACCACGATAAAGACGATTGGCCGAAGCGCCGGGTGCAGATCGTCGAGAAACTCAAGGCGCTGCAGCCGGACGTGATCGCGCTGCAGGAAGTCCTGCAACATGAAACGCTTACCAATCAGGCCGAATGGCTGGCGCAACAACTCGGTTACCAGTGGTACTTCATCAGCACCGATCCTGTCGGCAAGCCGCAACGCTACGGCAACGCACTGCTGACACGCCACCCGATTCTCGCGCGCCAGCAGAAGGCCCTGGAACCACTGGACGACAATCGTACCGCGGGCATGCTGCGCATTGATCTGGGTGGACGCACGGTCAACCTCTATGCCACGCACCTGCACTGGACTGATGACGGCACTGCCATTCGACGCCGACAGATAGCTGACCTGGTGCAGTTCATCGAGGCCACTTCCGATGGCATCCCCAGCGTGGTCGCGGGCGACTTCAACGCCACCGCCGATGCGCCGGAACTGGCCGGCCTGCGCGATGGATTCGTAGATACCTATGGCAGCCAGCATGCCAATGTGGACACCACTGACAGCAGCACCTTGAACCTGAAGTACTTCGCCGCCAAGCGCATCGACCACATATTTTTCCAGCGTGATGCGTTTCTGCCAATGGCTTCGGAAATCATTTTCAATCACGCCGATGCACAAGGCACCTGGGCATCCGATCATTTCGGCATGTTCGTGACCCTGAAACCCACAGCCCGCAATACGGCAACCAGGCCTTGGCACGATCCGCACCTGTCGCCCGATGCGCGCGCGGATGCACTGGTCGCGGCGATGACCCCGGATGAAAAATTCCGCTACCTGCGCTCTGATTTTGGCGATGACGCGGGCAAATGGAAAAAACCTGCCGGCGCATTGGGTTCTGCTGGACACGTGCCCGCCAATGAACGCCTGGGCTTGCCCGCCATCCAGGAGAGCGATGCCGGCCAAGGCGTCACCCGCGGTGGCTTGTCAGGGACCGGCGCGACCTCGCTGCCGGCCATGTTGGGCGTAGCTGCAAGCTGGGACCCGCAGATCGCCTACGCGGGCGGCGCGATGATTGGAAGCCAGGCCTGGCGCAAGGGCTTCAACGTGCTGCTGGCCGGCAGCGTCAACCTGCAGCGCGATCCGCGCAATGGTCGCAATTTTGAATACGCCGGCGAAGACCCTTTGCTGGCCGGCACCATCGTCGGCCATGCCATTCGCGGCGTCCAGGACCAGAAGGTCGTCTCGACGCTGAAGCATTTCGCACTCAATGACCTGGAAACCGCACGCAATACGCACAGCGCCAACCTCAATGAAACTGCAGCCCAGGAATCGGACCTGCTCGCCTTCCGTATTGCCAACCAGATCGGCGAACCGGGCTCGGTGATGTGTGCGTACAACAAGATCAACGGTGTGTATGCGTGCGAGGACCCGTGGTTGATCAACCAGTTGCTGAAGCGTGAATGGGGCTTCAAGGGTTGGGTGATGTCCGACTGGGGCGGCGTGCACAGTGGTGCGAAGGCCGTGATGGCAGGGCTGGACCAGCAATCGGCGGGTGAGGTATTCGACAAGGAACTTTATTTCGATACGCCATTGCGCGCTTCCGTCGCCAGTGGCGAAGTTCCGCAGTCACGCATTGATGACATGGTCCACCGCTTGTGGCGTTCCATCATCGCGGTCGGCGGCCTGGATCACGTGCCACAACCCGAACCGATCGATTACGACGCCGACGGGCTGATTTCACGTCACGCGGCCGAGGCCGGCATGGTGTTGCTGCGCAATGAGCGCAAGCTTCTGCCACTTTCGAAACAGACAGGGCGCATCGCGGTGATCGGTGGACACGCCGATGCCGGCGTGCTGTCCGGCGGCGGCTCCTCCGCAGTGAAGCCGTCGGGTGGCAACGCAGTCGTGCCAAGCCAGGCGGAGGCAGGATGGCCAGGCCCCAAACTTTACCAGCCGTCTTCACCGCTCGAGGAAATGCGCAAACTGGCACCGAACGCGCGCATCGATTTTGCCGATGGCCAGGATCGCGCAGCAGCCATCGCCCTGGCGCAAGCCGCGGACGTCGCGGTGGTATTTGCCAACCAGTGGGCAGGCGAATCTTTCGACCAGCCCAGCATGACCCTGACCGACGACCAGGATGGGCTGATCGCCGCGGTTGCTGCGGCCAATCCGCGCACGCTGGTCGTGATGCAAACCAATGGGCCGGTGCGCCTGCCTTGGCTTGAACACGTGGATGCGGTCATGGAAGCCTGGTACCCGGGCTCACGTGGGGGTGAAGCCATCGCGCGATTGTTGTTCGGCGAAGTGGATCCTTCAGGACGCCTGCCGGTCACCTGGCCACGTAACGAATCCCAACTGCCCCGTCCCGCCATCGCAGGCTCGGGCATAGGCAACACGTCACCACCTTCGCTGGAAATCGACTACAACATCGAAGGCGCCAACGTGGGCTACAAATGGGCCATCGCGCGCGGATTCACTCCACAATACGCGTTTGGCCACGGCCTGACCTACACCGACTTCGCCTACGACAAGCTTGCCTTGCGCATGGAAGACCGCCAGTTGACCGTGAGTTTCGACGTGCGTAACACCGGCACCCGCAGCGGCACGGACGTGCCTCAGGTCTATCTTTCCCTGCCACAGGGCAGCAGTACACCGTTGCGCCTCATCGGCTGGCAGCGGCTGGCGCTGCAACCCGGTCAGTCGCAACGGGTCAGCGTGCAGGTCGATCCGCGATTGCTGGCCGGTTATCAGACCACCACCCGCAATTGGAAGATCACGGCGGGTACCTACCAGGTCCACGTGGGCAAATCGTCTGCCGCGCTCATGCAATCGACAGAACTTGTACTGGCGGACGCTGTCGTGGAGTGAGGCGGGCGTGGATTCATGCAGGTCGCGCTTGCCTCAGCCCAACGCAGTATCCAGCACCATCATTACGCAGAACCCGAGTGACAGGCCCAGGGAAGCGACCACGCCATTGCCGTTGCGCGTGGATTCGGGAATCACACTGTTGCCCACTGCCACCAGCAT
>JBDTZK010000166.1:0-5310 GCA_040005195.1 Pseudoxanthomonas sp. | reverse complement strand
CGGGCCTGCGCCTGTTCAAGCTCGGCGAATATGCCTACGTGCCGCTGGCCGGGTTCTCGTTGGAAGGTAAACATCGCTCCAACCTGCGCTACAGCGTCAAGCGTGCGGCGCGCGAGGGACTGGTGTTCGAAATGGTGCCGGTCGAGTCCGTGCCCGCGATCCTGGAGGACCTGCGCGCGATCTCCGATGCATGGCTGACCGAACACCGCGCGGCCGAAAAGCGTTTTTCGGTCGGGGCTTTCATCGACGCATACCTGCTGCGACAGCCGGTAGCACTGGTGCGAAACGAGGGCCGTATCGTGGCCTTCGCCACTGTGCTGGTCACTGATACCAAGGCGGAGGCCAGCGTTGACCTGATGCGCCACTTGCCGGCGATGCCCTACGGCACCATGGATTTCCTGTTCACGGAATTGATGCTGCATTGCCGCCAGCTGGGGTTCCAGCGTTTCGGGCTTGGCATGGCGCCGTTGTCAGGCATGGCCCGCCACGCGATGGCGCCGTTCTGGCATCGCGGCGGACGCCTGCTGTTTGCACACGGCGAGAACTTCTACAACTTCCGTGGGCTGCGCGCGTTCAAGGAAAAATTCGATCCGCAATGGGAAGCGCGCTACCTGGCGTCGCCCGGTGGCATCGCCCCACTGCTGCTGCTGGCTGATATCGCCGCCCTGATCAGCGGTGGCTTGAAGGGAGTGATTACCAAATGACCAGGATAATGCTGCTTGCATGGCTGGCGACTCTGCCTTTGTTCGACGCGCAGGCACAGGAGCGCATTTCGCATGGCGCATTCGACCGTGTCGCCCTGTATCGACCGCAAACGGAGGCCAGCCAATTCGTGCTGTTCCTGTCCGGCGCGGACGGCTGGGACGCCAGCATGGATCGCACTGCGCGCGCACTGGTCGCCGAAGGCGCCATGGTCGCCGGCATCGATATGCCGCGTCTGCGCGCACACTTCGCAAAAGGCAGCGATGCCTGCGTGCTTCCCGATGGTGATCTGGAAAACCTGTCGCATTACCTGCAGGGTTATGCGCGTCAGCCGACCTACCGCATGCCGTTGCTGATCGGCTATCAATCGGGTGGGGCACTGGCGTACGCGATGCAGGGGGTGGCGGACAAGGACGTGTTTGCTGGCGCACTGTCGCTGTCTTTTTGCCCGACGCTCGATCTGGGCAAGCCGCTGTGTACGCGTGATGGCAAACCTGTTTCTGCAAGCGCGAAGGGCGCCATCACTGCGCTCGCGCCGGCAGCGCCATTGCCACAGCCGTGGGTGGTGCTGCAGGGAAGCGGAGACCATGCGTGCGCTGTCGAGGACGTGCGTCGATTTGTCGGCCAAGTGCACGGTGCCGCGCTGTCGGCATTGCCGATCGCTGGCCGCGAACTCATCGATGCAAAGGGCGCCTTGCCTGCATTGCTGGCCAGTTACCGCGTACTCGCTGCACGACACTCCCGTGCACTGCCGCCACCGCCCGCCAAACTTGTGGGCCTGCCCTTGATCGAGCTGCCTGCCACAGGCAGCGCAGATACGTTTGCAATCCTGCTCAGCGGCGATGGTGGCTGGGCGGGTCTGGACAAGGACGTTGCCAACGCGCTGGTGGCGAAAGGCATTCCGGTGGTGGGCTTTGATTCCCTGCGTTACTTCTGGAAAGCCCGCACACCTGAAGGACTGGCCGTCGACATCGACCGGATCATCGCCTACTACACCAGCCACTGGGGCAGGTCCAAAGTACTGCTGCTGGGCTATTCGCAGGGTGCCGATGTACTGCCATTTGCGGTCAATCGATTGCCTGCCAGTTCCAGGAAGCAGATTGTCCAGACGGTATTGATGGGCCTTGGCGAGAACGCGTCATTTGAGTTCCATCTGTCCAACTGGGTCGGCAATGACGATGGCTTGCCCATCCTGCCCGAGGTCAGCAAGCTGGACCAGGCGCAGACGTTATGTGTCTACGGCGATGACGAGAGTGACTCGCTCTGCCCCAAGATCCCACGTGGCCATGTGCAGGCGCAATCGTTGCCCGGCGGCCATCACTTCGATGGCGCCTACAGCAAGTTGGCTGACGTGATACTGGAGCGCGCCAGCAAGCCCTAGCAGCCGCGCAGCGTGCCCTCAAACTCCGTTGCTGGAAGAGACTTCAACACCGATGAGTCTCCGCGCGGGAGGTCTGTGCATGGACTTCAGCGTAGGCGCTGTTCTTGATTCACGCGCTGGCATGACGCAGTGCGTATCGCACGAGCCTGGCTTCGATCCACTCGGCGACTCCACTGGGCTTCTCCAGGCCCATGCGCTGCAAGGCGTCTGTGTCGTGCGGAGCGTTGCTGGCAAGCGCCTTCAACACAAGCTTAAGCTTTCCCGGAAGCGTCGCCGTTTCACGTTTGAGCCAGCCCAGCGCTTTGACCAGTCGCTGCTCGACCTCAGTGAAGTCGCTGCCCAAGGGGTAATCGGGCAAGGTGCCGTCCGCACGGAACGGGGCCAGCGTGTTGCGCAATCGCTGCGGCGTGTTGCGGGACCACTCGGGTTCTGCGATGAAGTGGGTACGGAGTTTTCTCGCCGACTTTGCTTCTTCCAGTAGCCCGTGCTGAAAGCGCACATCGGTAATCGCCGTCATCGCGATCACGCAGTTCTTGTCGGTCTGGTTCAACAGGTCGGCGATGCCGTATTCGTTGACGTAGAGGTCGCGCAGGTGGCGCGGGATGGTGGTGTGACCATAGTTCCAGCGCACGCTGGATTCAGCCTGTGCGCCTTCGCCGCGTTGCGAACGGAACATCAGCACGCTGCGCGCGTCATCCAGTGCATGCGCCATGGCCACGAAGTTGTACTGCCCGCCGACGCCCGACACGATGCGTCCGTCTTCCAGCCCGTCGGAGACTGCATCACCGAGTGCCGTGGCCATCATGCAGGTATTGAAAAAACGCGAGCCCACCCGCTGCAGGCGTTCCAGTGATTCATGGCCGCCGTAGAGCTGGTTGATTTCGCTGATGCGGCGCATGCCAATTGCGCGGCGCTGATCTTCGGGAAGCGTGCGCAGCCAGTTGTAGAACGCAGGCGATCCCAGGTAGAACGCGCCGTGCAGGTATTCGCCGTCGCGTTCCAGCCGCGCCTGGTCGCCCAGGTTGGCGGTGCCATTGGCGAGACGCAGCATCAGGGCTTCGTCGTCCACGACCTTGCGCCGGATCACGCCCGCTTCCACCAGGCGCTTGAACCCTTCGTTGAGCATTTCGCTACAGCCGTACAGGCCGATGTCGAACGGATCCATGCCGCCGCTGGCAATCACCGCCGGGTGGTGGGCCAGTTCGGGGTCCAGCGCGTGCAGCACTTCGCGGTATTTTTCGTTGTCGGTATGGCGCAATGCCAGCGCATGCGACAGTGCATCGGCTAATGCGCCGATGCCGATCTGCAAGGTGCCGCCATCGCGGACCAGCGCGCTGGCGTACAGGCCGATGGCGTAATCCACATCGCCGACCGGCTGTCGCGGCATCGCGAACAGTTTCGGGTGCGGGCCCGGCGGATCGATGACCACGTCGAAGAAACTCTCATCGACCGCTGCCGTACCGCCGATCCACGGCAGCTTCGGATCGATCTCGGCGACCAGCAACGGCCTGGGTAATCCCAGCGCACGGATCGCGTCTATCGTGTCCTGGGTGGTGTCGTTGTTGCACGACAGCGACAGGCGATCGCCACCCGGTTCGCGCGCCACCTTCTGCAGGATCGCGTTGGCGCCGCGCTGGGCCACGCCGGCCGCAGCCTGCGTGTAGTTGAGACTGGTGTAAGCACGCTGCGCCTGCGAAGACTTCAGCAGGGCGCCGGACTGCATGTAGAACTCTTCCACCACGATGTTGTCCGGCAGGGCATCGCGCTTCATCGCTTCCACGTACTTCAGGCGCGGGAAGTCTTCGCCGAAATGCCGCGCGGCGAACGGTTGCAGGAAGCGCCGCTCCAGGCCGGGTGCTGCATCAGGGGGGTCCAGCGACAAGGCTGTGTAGATCTCCATACGGCGCGCGGGTTCCTGCGAGATCCGCTGATAAAGCGCATTCAACAGTCGATGCGGCTTGCCGATGCCCAGTGGCGCGCCGATGCGCAGGGTGCCGGGAATCCGCTTCAGCAGCAGATCGACGGCTTCGTTGAGGTCGCTCAGGTGTACGGTCATGGTCGAAGGGTAACGGCCGGCGGCGTTGACCGCCAATAGTGGAGAGCTTTGTGGGCTTGGCTTCAGCCCCGACGATCTTGCAGATGCTCTTTCGGGGCTGAAGCCCTTCCAACAAGAACGCTCCAAGCCTCGTTTGCTTCAATCCAGCACGTGCACCGCATCAGTCAGGCGTTTCACTTCCTCTGCGGAATGGCTGACGTAGATGATGGGCAGCGTGGTCTCGTCACGCACGCGCTGGAGGTAGGGGATGAGTTCTTCACGACGTGCCTGGTCCAGCATCGACAGGGGCTCATCCAGCAACAGCAGTGCCGGCTGCGACAACAAGGCACGGCCCAGTGCGATGCGCTGGATTTCGCCACCGGACAGATTGGTAGTGCGCCGCTGCAACAGGGGCTGGATGCCGAGCAGGTCCACTACTTTCTGGAAGCCTGGTGTGTCCTGATGCGTGCCGCCATGGCGGCCGTATTGCAGATTCCGAAGCACATCTAGGTGCGGAAACAATCGTGCGTCCTGGAACACGTAGCCGACACGTCGCACGTGGACGGGAAGGTCGATCCGATCCGTGCTGTCGTACAAGCTGCGTCCGTCCACGCGGATATGCCCGGAGACCGGTTTCACCAGTCCGGCAATGGCGTGCAGCACACTGGTCTTTCCGGCACCGGAATGCCCGCTGAGTGCGATCACCCGCGCGTCGTCCTCGATCCGTACGTGGCGTTTGAAGCTGCCACGACGCAAGTAAAGGTCCAGCGACAGCATCAGTGCAGTTCCTCCTCACGCTGGCGACGGGTCAGCCATTCCGACAGCAAGAGCGCAAGCAGGGAGATCGCCACGGCCACCATTGCCAGTCGCCATATGCCCACTTCGCCGCCGGGTACCTGCATCAGCCCGTAAATGGCTGATGACAAGGTCTGGGTTTCCCCTGGAATGTTGGAGACAAAAGTGATGGTGGCGCCGAATTCGCCCAGCGCCTTGGCGAATGCCAGCACCGTGCCTGCAGCGATCCCGGGGAATGCCAGTGGCAAGGTGATCGTGCGGAATACGCGCCACGGACTGGCGCCCAGCGTCGCGGCTGCCTGCTCCAGGCGGCGGTCTGTGGCTTCGATGGACAGGCGGATGGCGCGCACCATCAGTGGGAAACCCATGATCGCACTGGCCAGTGCGGCGCCGGTCC
>JBDTZK010000165.1:0-5311 GCA_040005195.1 Pseudoxanthomonas sp. | reverse complement strand
GGATTGGGCCAGGTGTTCCACCGGGCGGCTGATGAATTTGGCCAGGCGCCGCACCACTAGCGTCGACAGCAGCGCCAGCAGCGCCCCGAACGCAGCCAGCAGGGCCAGCGGCTGCTTCACCTTCGACAGGATCAAGGCATAGGACTGCGACACGATCAATCCCCAGCCGCTGTCGCCGACCGGCTCGACCACGCTGTAACGCTGCTCGCGGGTTTCGACATCGGTATGCACATAGTCCATCGGCTGGCGCAGGCGGAGCGCCGCCGCCGCGCCGGTCAGATCGGGGCGCCGGTGCGTGCGGATATAGCTGGCCAGGGTTTCGTGCAGGGCGACATCCGCCTGCGGATGCAGCGCCAGCAGCCCACCGGGGGCGACCATCGTGACCCGCCAGCCCGGCAGGTGGGCGAGGGTTTCGAGTGGCCCGGTCAGTTCGCTGATCGGCAGGTCCAGGCTGACCATGCCGTGGGTGGTGCCACCACGGCCGGTCGGGCGCAGCGGCAGGTTGTAGGTGACCATCCAGACCTGGCCAGCGGTCTGGTTGAGGTAGGGCTCGGACCACCAGCCACCCGGAGAGGACAGGGTCTGCTGGTACCAGGGCTGCACCCCGTAGTCGTAGCCGTCGGCGATGAAGTCGCGGTCCTTGCCCTCGACGGCGATGTAGCGCGCAAACGGCTTGTCGCCCGGCACGCGCGGTTCCAGTACCAGCAGGCCGCCGACGGTGCCCGGCGTGGCTTTGATCATGGCGCGCAGGGTGGCGGTCAGTTCGTCGGTTTGCAGCTGCGAGTTCGCTGCCAGATCGGACAAGCCCGACGCGGTGATGGTCACCGTGTGCATCACGCTGTCCACGCGCTGGCTGGCTTCCTGTGCACTGGCCCGCGTGTTCTTCTTTGCGTCATTCAGGATCAGGTCGCGGGCGAACCACGCCGCCACTGCGGTGATCAGCAGCACCAGCAGCACGTTGACCGCGCCCGACCACAGCGCAATGCGCGTGCGCAGGCTGCCGCGCCAACGTACCGCCTCGTTTGGCTCGGCACTGCTGCCTGGCGCCTCACGCATTTCCGACATGCTGTTGATCCCGTTAATCCCCCGCCCGGATCATAGGCTTGTTCAGTGGGGGAATATCGGACGCATGTGGCTTTCCGCGCGCCCTGAACGTGTGCTTCGGACTGTCCACGGGACAAGCCGGCAGCAGCGTACGGAACAGCCTGTCGCTGTTCCGTACGCTGGCGTAGCGCATCAGAATTACAGCCCCTGCGTTACACTCGACGACTCATAAAAAAATGATGATGACCGTGCTGGGCATGGTCCAACGGGAGTGGTAATGAACTGGTTGAACGACATGTTGCAAAGCGATCCGGACCCGCAGGAAACCCGCGAGTGGGTCGATTCCATCAAGGCCGTCATCGAGGCCGAAGGCCCGTTGCGCGCGCACCAGCTGCTGGAAGGCATGGTGGAGCTGACCCGCCGTTCCGGCGCGTTCCTGCCGTTCTCGCCCACCACCGAATACGTCAACACGATTGCCCCAGGCCTGGAAGCCAAGTCCCCCGGCGATGCCGCCATTGAATGGCGCCTGCGTTCCATCATCCGCTGGAACGCCATGGCCACCGTGGTCCGCGCCAACCGCAAGCCCGGCGACCTGGGCGGCCACATCGCCAGCTTCGCGTCGTCGGCCACGCTCTACGATGTGGGCTTCAACCACTTCTGGCGCGCGCCGTCGGAAAACCACCCCGGTGATCTGCTGTTCGTGCAGGGTCATTCGTCGCCCGGCATCTATGCGCGCTCGTTCCTGGAAGGCCGCATCAACGAAGCCCAGCTGGACAACTTCCGCATGGAAGTCGATGGCCACGGCATCTCGTCGTATCCGCATCCGTGGCTGATGCCCGACTACTGGCAGACGCCCACGGTGTCGATGGGCCTCGGTCCGCTCGCCGCTATTTATCAAGCGCAGTTCATGAAATACCTTGAGCACCGCGGCCTGATCGAAAAGTCCGACCGCAAGGTCTGGTGCTTCATGGGCGACGGCGAATCCGACGAGCCAGAAAGCCTGGGCGCCATCGCGCTGGCCGGCCGCGAAGGCCTGGACAACCTGGTCTTCGTCGTCAACTGCAACCTGCAGCGCCTCGACGGCCCGGTACGCGGCAACGGCAAGATCATCCAGGAACTGGAAGGCGTGTTCCGTGGTGGTGGCTGGAACGTGATCAAGCTGCTCTGGGGCAGCTACTGGGATCCGTTACTCGCCCGCGACACCGATGGCGTGCTGAAGAAGCTGATGATGGAAACCGTCGACGGCGAGTACCAGAACTGCAAGGCGTTCGGCGGCAAGTACACGCGCGAGAACTTCTTCAACAAGTATCCGGAAACCGCGGCCATGGTCGCCAATCTTTCCGACGACGACATCTGGCGCCTCAACCGCGGCGGCCACGATCCGCACAAGGTCTACGCTGCCTACACCCAGGCCGTGAACACCAAGGGCATGCCCACGGTGATCCTGGCCAAGACGGTGAAAGGCTACGGCATGGGCGCGGCGGGCGAGTCGCTCAACCCCACCCACCAGACCAAGAAGCTGGACGACGAGACCGTGCGTCTGTTCCGCGACCGTTTCAATATTCCGGTGACCGACGCGCAGTTGGCCGACGGCAATATCCCGTTCTATCACCCGGGCGAAGACTCGGTGGAAGTGCAGTACCTCAAGGAGCGCCGCGCCGCGCTTGGCGGTTACCTGCCGCAGCGCCGTCGCAAGGCCACCGAGTCATTCGAGGTGCCGAAGCTGGAAGCCTACGACCGTTTGCTGAAGTCTTCCGGCGAACGCGAAATCTCCACCACCATGGCCTTCGTGCAGACGCTCAACATCGCCCTGCGTGACAAGCAGCTGGGGCCGCGCATCGTGCCTATCGTGGCCGATGAAGCCCGCACCTTCGGCATGGAAGGCATGTTCCGCCAGATCGGCATCTATGCGCCGTTCGGGCAGAAGTACAAGCCGGTCGATGCCGACCAGCTGATGTATTACCGCGAAGACCAGTCCGGCCAGGTGCTGCAGCAGGGCATCAGCGAACCCGGCGCGATTTCCTCGTGGATGGCCGCCGGCACCAGCTATTCGGTCAGCAACGTGCCCATGCTGCCGTTTTACATCTACTACTCCATGTTCGGTTTCCAGCGCGTCGGCGACATCGCCTGGCAAGCGGCGGACATGCGCACGCGCGGCTTCCTGCTGGGCGGCACGGCGGGGCGTACCACGCTCAATGGCGAAGGCCTGCAGCACGAAGACGGTTTCAGCCACCTCATCGCCGGTTCCATTCCCAACTGCCGCAGCTACGACCCGACCTTCGGTTTCGAAGTCACCGTGGTCATGCAGCACGGCATGCAGAAGATGATGCAGGAGCAGGTGGACGAGTACTACTACATCACCCTGATGAACGAAAACTACACCCACCCGGAAATGCCGGAAGGTGCGGCCGAAGGCATCATCAAGGGCATGTACCTGCTCACCGATGCAGGCAAGCCGAAGAAGGGCGAGCTGCGCGTGCAGCTGCTGGGCAGCGGCACCATCCTGCGCGAAGCGATTGCGGCGGCGGAACTGCTGGACAAGGATTTCGGCGTCAGCGCCGACATCTGGTCCTGCCCAAGCTTCAACGAACTGCGTCGCGATGGTTTCGACGTCGAACGCTGGAACCGCCTCAACCCGGAAGCCAAGTCACCACGCAAGGCCTACGTCACCACGCTGCTGGAAGGCCGCCAGGGCCCGGTCATCGCCGCCACCGATTACGTGCGCGCCTTCGCCGACCAGATCCGCGCCTTCGTCCCGCAGAACTACACGGTACTGGGCACGGACGGCTTCGGTCGTTCGGACACCCGCGCCAACCTGCGTCGTTTCTTCGAAGTCGATCGCTATTACATCGCGCACGCGGCCATTGCGGCGCTGGCGAAGGACGGCAAGATGACCGGCAAGGATGTAGCCAGGGCGATCAAGCAGTACAAGATCGATGTGGAGAAGGTGAATCCGGTCGGGGTGTGAGCCTTGATTGTGTTGCGCTGATATTCGACGAAGTCGACGGAGTGCTCTCACATTTATCGCGGTCTGATTCGTTCGAATCCTCCCCGGCTACACAGCAACACCGATTGAACCCCTCTCCCGTTTACGGGAGAGGGTGGTCGAAGACCGGGTGAGGGCGCTCTTCGCAGTGACAGGCATCATTGGGTGATGCACGCAATGCCACTAATGTGATTTGAAAGAAGGGGTGACCATTGGTCACCCCTTTTTTTGGAAGCCAAAAGAAGGAAGCTCCCAGCACGTCCACTCAAGGAAGAGCACAGCACATGAACGTGCGTGGGTTACTGAAACCAAGATTCCCTGTATTGATCGTCCTCGTCAGCCTGTTGCATTGCGTGTGTGCAGGCGCACACCCGCATGGCGATGAAGGACCATCGGCTTACTCAATGCTGCCGAATGAATTAACTGGTGTCTGGCATAGAGACGATGAAGGCGGAAGAGAAAATTGCAGGTCTTACAGGGATGCCAAACCGAACAATGAACTCATTGATGACCAGCACTACCTGATAGGCAGTTTGATAATCACCAGAAACCTGGTGCACGCTTATTCCGAGTATGGCGAAGGCAATTTCTACGCTGTAAAGCGTGTCAGGAAAACTGGCAGTCGGAGATGTGGCCAGAGCGATCAAGCATTACAAGATTGATGTGGAGAAGGTGAATCCGGTGGGGGTTTGAAGAGCCTCCCTCTTTTAGAGAAAGGCGCCCATTGGTCGCTTTTTTCGTTGTCGCCAACGTCTTTTTTTACCTTCAGCGCAAGTCTTTCTGGTTCGGCGAATTGAACAACAGGAATGCGGGAGAACTGTGACCGATCGAAATTAGTGCAATCCCAATGTTGCTTGATTGGCATTAGGTAATGCCATTGCACTGTGCAAGAATTGGGGGGCGGGGAGCTTATCCACCTAGGCATCATGCAATTCGCATATGTGCCTGCAAGGCAGGAGAAGGAGAAGGAGAGTTTGGATGGAGCTGGCTTCATTGAATGCTTCGACATGCGGCGACCCATCGGTTTCATTCGAAGCATGGACCGGGCAACGCAAGATCGTTTCTATCGGCAGTAACGCCGGAGCGGAACCTCTGCCTTTTCAGGAATGGCACCATTTCAAGGAGGCGTTCGCGCCAGAGGTCGTTGCCCGCGCCGTTCGAGAAAGCCACCGTCCGGTTGCCACATGTCTTGACCCATTCGGCGGCTCTGGCACGACGGCACTAGCAAGCCAGTTTCTTGGCATTTCGCCGACGATCATCGAGGTTAATCCCTACTTGGCC
>JBDTZK010000164.1:0-5318 GCA_040005195.1 Pseudoxanthomonas sp. | reverse complement strand
GCCGAGGCGGCGTTCGCCCGGCTGCGCGTCTGGGATACCGAGCGCAACAACGGCGTCCTGATCTATCTGTTGTTGGCCGACCACCGTATCGAGATCGTCGCGGACCGCGGCCTGACCGGAAAGGTCAGCGCCGAGCAATGGCGCGGCGTGTGCGCGCTGATGGAGGAGCGCATGCAGGCTGGCGAACCGGAACAGGCGGTGGTGCAGGGGGTCGAGGCCGTGTCGGACCTGCTGGCCGGCCATTTCCCGCAGGTCGATGACACGCCGGGCATCGACGAACTGCCCAATAGACCGCTGATTCTCGATTGACCGTGCAGGAGCACGCCTCGCCCGCTCCTACATGGATTGTTGTTGTGGGGCAAAATGGCGGCCTGACCCATCGACTGCAGGCCGCATGACTTACCTCCATCAGATCGACCCGATTGCCGTGTCCGCTGGCCCCCTCAAGATCCACTGGTACGGGCTGATGTACCTGCTGGCCTTCGTCAGCGCCTGGTGGTTGGGCCGCCAGCGCATCCGCGCAGGGCGCCTGCCTGGAACCGACATGAACGGGCTGTCCGACCTGCTGTTCTACGGCATGCTGGGCGTGGTGCTGGGTGGCCGCATCGGCTACATCCTGTTCTATTCGTTCGGCGCATTCCTCGACAACCCGCTGATGATCTTCAAGGTGTGGGAAGGCGGCATGAGCTTCCACGGTGGGCTGTTGGGCGTGATGATCGCCGCGCTTTGGTGGACACGCCGGCAGAAACTGCACTTCTTCGACACGATGGATTTCGTGGCCCCCTTGATTCCACTGGGCCTGGGTTTCGGACGCATCGGCAACTTCATCAATGCCGAGTTGTGGGGCAAATACACGCATGCCAATTGGGGCGTGATCTTTCCCACCGACCCGGCCTTGCGCGACTTCACCGCACAGCAGTTGCAGGCGCAATATGCGACCGGCGCGCTTGATCGATTTGCGCGGCATCCGTCGCAGCTTTATCAGGCCTTCCTGGAAGGCGTGCTGATGTTCGGCATCCTGTGGTGGTTCTCCAGCAGGCCGCGACCACGTTATGCGGTGTCGGGCATGTTCGCCCTGCTGTATGGCGTGTTCCGTTTCCTGGTCGAGTTCGTGCGTGTTCCCGATCAGGATATCGGTTACCTGGCTTTCGGCTGGTTGACCATGGGTCAGGTGCTGAGCCTGCCGTTGATCGCGCTGGGGCTGTTCCTGTTCTGGCTGTCGCGTCGCTCGCCCACTCTGCAGCCGCTGGTACCCGCCAAGGACCCCGCATGAAGCAATACCTGGACCTGTTGCGCCACGTGCTTGAGCACGGCGCCGAAAAGTCCGACCGCACCGGAACCGGCACGCGCAGCGTATTCGGCTGGCAGATGCGCTTCGACCTGAACGAAGGTTTCCCGCTGGTCACCACCAAGAAATTGCACCTGCGTTCCATCGTGCATGAGCTGCTGTGGTTCGTGAAAGGCGAAACCAATATCGGCTACCTGAAAGACAACAAGGTCGGTATCTGGGACGAATGGGCGGACGCCGACGGCGAACTCGGCCCGGTCTACGGCAAACAGTGGCGCCGTTGGGCGACAGCCGATGGCGGCGAGATCGACCAGATCCAGTGGGTCGTCGACGAGATCAAGCGCAACCCCGATTCGCGCCGGCTCATCGTGTCTGCATGGAACGTCGCCGACCTGTCGAAAATGGCGTTGATGCCATGCCATACGATGTTCCAGTTCTATGTCATCGACGGAAAACTCAGCTGTCAGCTGTACCAGCGCAGCGGTGACATTTTCCTGGGCGTGCCGTTCAACATCGCCAGCTACGCGCTGCTGACGCACATGGTGGCGCAGGCCTGCGGCTTGGGCGTAGGCGACTTTGTGCATACGCTGGGTGACGCGCATCTGTACTCCAATCATTACGATCAGGCACGTGAGCAGTTGTCGCGTACACCGCGCGCATTGCCGACCTTACGCCTGAATCCGGACGTGACCGATCTGTTCGCCTTCACTTACGCCGATATCGAAATCCACGGCTATGATCCGCTGCCTGCGATCAAGGCGCCGGTGGCGGTCTGAACCCGTGATTCTTTCGCTCGTCGCGGCCCTGGACAGTCATCGCGCCATCGGCAAGGGCAACGACCTGCCTTGGCGTCTGCCCGATGATCTAAAACGGTTCAAGGCGTTGACGCTGGGCAAGCCCGTGCTGATGGGACGCAAGACGGCGGCGTCCCTGGGGCGTGCATTGCCGGGTAGAACCAATCTGGTCCTGACACGTTCCGGTCAGGCGCCGTTTGAAGGCATGCAGGTCGTGCATTCGGTCGAAGCGGCCATCGACGCTGCACATCGCGAACTCGCGGAGGAACTCTGCGTGATCGGCGGCGGAGAAATCTATGCGTTGACGCTGTCCCTCGCGGATCGATTGCATCTGACCCATGTCGATACCACGGTCACGGACGCTGAAGCCTTCTTTCCGGCGTTCGATGGCCCGCAATGGAACGTGGTGTCGCGGCAGGCACATGTGGCCGATGACAGGCATGCTTTCACGTTCGAATTCGTGGACTACGTCAGGGAAAACAGAGGCGACGACTGAACTTCAACTGCATGCGCGCTGCGTTCGCGTGCACTTGAATCCGCGATGCCGCGGCTTCGGTTCACACCGTCGGTGACGGTGGGGCCACGTCGCGACCCGCGACCTGCATCAGGCGGACTTCGTCGCTATCCAGTTGCAAAGCAGTGAGCTTGCCGCCCCAGACCGCGCCGGTGTCGAGGGCATGCACGCCATGGCCGATCATCAGTCCCAGTGTTGACCAGTGGCCACAGACGATCTTCAGATCACGTTGCACGCGGCCCGGCACTTCGTACCAGGGGTAAAGCCCCTGCGCCTGCGTGCCCGGGGTGCCCTTTTCCTCGATTGCCATGCGCCCGCGCGAGGTGCAGTACCGCATGCGGGTGAACACATTGATGATGGCGCGCGAACGTTCATAGCCGGCAAGTTGTGGCGACCAGTTGGGCTTGTCGCCATACATGTTACGGAACAGTTTGCGGTAGCCGTCGCCCTGTAGCTGGCGCTCCACTTCACGTGCGTGTTTTTCTGCCAGCGTGGTCGTCCATTTGGGCGCCAGTCCTGCGTGGATCATCATCCAGCCCAGCTCGCGGTCCACGTGTGCCAGTTCCTGCATGCGTAACCAAGTCAGCAGGATGTCGCGGTCATCGGCCAAGACGATGCGTTGCAGGTCCTGGTTCACCTTGCGCTGTTCGTCCGGCGTGCGTTCGCCGATGGCCAACAGCGACAGGTCATGGTTGCCCAGTACCACCACGCTGTGGTCGCGAAGCGAATGCACCAGCCGCAGTGTTTCCAGCGACTGGCCACCGCGGTTGACCAGGTCGCCGCAAAACCACAATTTGTCCACGGAGGGATCGAAGCGGATGCGTTCGAGCAGCCGCTGGGTTGCGTCGTAACACCCTTGCAGATCACCGATGGCCCAGACGCTCATGCCGCGGGTTCTCAGTGCACCGTGCGCGGAATGGAGAGTGCGAAGGGGGCGATGGGGGCGTCAAAATGCGTGCCGTCATCGGCCAACATGCCGTAGCTGCCCTCCATGGCGCCGTGCTCGGTTTCGAGTACGGCGCCGGAGGTGTATTCAAAATGATCCCCGGGCCGCAGCCAGGGCTGTTCGCCGACCACGCCTTCACCACGCACTTCTTCTACTTTGCCGTTGGCATCAGTGATCACCCAGTGGCGATCCAGCAGGCGTGCGGGAACCCGACCGCCGTTGCGGATGCGGATGGTGTACGAGAAAACGAAGCGGCCGTCCTCGGGATCTGATTGGTCGTCGAGGAAACGGGTGGCTACGTCGACGCTGATGGCGTAGTCAGGTGGGCTCATGGCCACAGTGTATGCAATGACAGGTTAAGGTTCGACCGTTGTGATGATGGGCAGGTTGGCCAGGCGCACGAATGCGGCCACTTCCACCTGTTCCGCACGTGCATCAGGGCGAATGCCGGCGGCTTCCATCTGCGTGGTATCGCAGACGCCCATGAGCGCATTGCGCAGGGTTTTGCGGCGCTGGCCGAACGCGGCGCGCACCACTTCGGTGAATCGTTTCCGGTCTTTGATGCCGATGGTGTCGGCTGCATGCGGCACCAGGCGGACGACCGCGGAATCCACCTTCGGTGGCGGACGGAAAGCCGCCGGTGGAACGTCGAACAGGGGTGTGACCGTGCAGTACGCCTGCAGCATGACGCTGAGGCGACCATAGACCTTGCTGCCGGGTCCTGCGGCCATGCGATCCACCACTTCCTTCTGCAGCATGAAGTGCATGTCGCGCACCACCGCAGCATGGTCCAGTGCGTGGAACAGGATGGGCGACGACAGGTTATACGGCAGGTTGCCGACCAGGCGTAGCGGGGTTTCGCCGGCCATGCGGGTGAAGTCGACTTCCAGCACATCCTTGTGGATCACGGTCAGTTGGCCGACACCCTGCGCGGCCTGTGACAGCGGCACCACAAGATCGCGATCAAACTCGATGGCCGTCAGCTCGCCATGTCTGCGCAGCAGTGGCAAAGTGATCGCGCCCTGGCCCGGCCCGATCTCGACCAGCCGGTCACCCGGACGCGGGTCCACGGCCAGCACGATCATGTCGATCATGTTGCGATCAGTCAGGAAGTGCTGGCCCAGTGATTTCTTGGGAGGTGCCTTGAAATTCATGCGGCGAGTTTACGTTGCGCGGCGATGCGCGCGCAGGTTTCGACCGCGGCAAACAGGCTGGACGGATCGGCAATGCCCTTGCCTGCCAGTTCCAGCGCGGTGCCATGATCGACCGCCACGCGCGGGTAGGGCAGGCCCAGGGTCAGGTTGACGGCGCGCTCGAAGCCACTGTATTTCAGTACCGGCAGTCCCTGGTCGTGGTACATCGCCAGCACCGCATCAAAGCCGCTGAGTTTTTGCGGCAGGAACGCGGTATCGGCTGGCATTGGGCCCACCAGCGCCATGCCTTCCCGCTGCAGTGCGGCGATGACCGGTTCGATCACGTCGATTTCTTCGTGGCCCAGGTGTCCCGCTTCACCCGCATGCGGGTTCAGGCCCAGCACCGCGATAACAGGCTGGTCAACGCCAAAGTCGGCGGCCAGCGCGCGGTGGGTGATGCGCAGTACACGCGTGAGGGTCTGCGCATTGATCGCATCGGCCACCTCACGCAGGGGCAGGTGAGTGGTTACCAGCGCTACACGCACGATGTCGTTGGCCAGCATCATCACCACGTCGCAGCCGGCACGTTGCGCCAGCAGCTCGGTGGTGCCGGTGTAGGCAATGCCACCCGCATTGATGGCCG
>JBDTZK010000163.1:0-5322 GCA_040005195.1 Pseudoxanthomonas sp. | reverse complement strand
CGGACGGGCCGCGCAAGCGGCCCGTCCTGTTTGTGGTTTGACAAACCCGCACGGCCTCCCGGTTACTGCTCTTTCACGCAAACAGGAATAGGCTGTTTTTCCCGGCGTTTGTCCAGCACAGGAGACCTGCGTGGTCGCACCCTCAGATGCACTGGTTTTTTTCGGCGCCACAGGGGACTTGGCGTACAAGAAAATATTTCCCGCACTCCAGGCTCTGGTCCGGCGCGGAGGTCTGGATATTCCTGTCATCGGTGTAGCACGCGCCGGCTGGAATGCAGACCAGTTCCGCGAGCGGGCACGTGACAGCCTTGAGCACAATGGGGGTGTGGACGAGCAGGCGTTCGCCAAACTTTCGGCGCAGATGCGTTACGTGGATGGCGATTACAACGATCCTGCAACGTTCGAATCACTGCGCAAGGAACTGGGTGGCGCAGTGCGCCCCTTGCATTACTTGGCAATCCCGCCCGATCTGTTTGCCACCGTGGTCAAGGGACTGCATGCCAGCGGTTGCGCCGACAATGCGCGAGTGGTGGTTGAAAAACCTTTCGGGCGCGATCTTGCTTCGGCACAGGCACTGAACGCGACGCTTCACGAGGTCTTCCCGGAATCTGCAATCTTCCGCATCGATCACTATCTGGGCAAGGAGCCCGTGCAGAATCTGCTCTATTTCCGCTTCGCCAATACCTTTCTCGAGCCGATCTGGAACCGCACCTACGTCGACAATGTGCAGATCACCATGGCCGAGGACTTTGGCGTGCAGGGGCGCGGTAGTTTCTATGACGGGGTCGGCGCTATCCGGGACGTGGTCCAGAACCACCTGTTGCAAGTCGTTGCGTTACTGGCGATGGACGCCCCGACAGGAAAGGACCCGGAATCGATCCGTGCCGAGAAACTACGCCTGTTCCGTGCTATCCAGCCGCTGAAGCCTGGGAATCTGGTGCGCGGGCAATTCTGTGGTTATCGCGAGGAAGACGGTGTAGCCGACGGCTCCGATGTGGAGACCTTTGCCGCATTACGGTTGGAAATTGATACCTGGCGCTGGGCCGGAGTGCCTTTCTATTTGCGCGCGGGCAAATCCATGCCGCTCACCGCGACTCAAGTAGTGGTTGACCTGAAATGTCCGCCGATGACGATCTTCGACGAGATCCAGCCGGCGCACTCGAATTACTTCCGTTTCCGCCTCAGTCCCGAAGTAGTGATTTCGGCCGGTGTACGGGTCAAGCGTGCGGGGTTCGAGATGCAGGGAGAAGACGTGGAACTGCTTATGCGCCACCAGCATGAGGACGAAAAATCGCCTTACGAACGTTTGCTTGGCGATGCCTTGAATGGTGACGCCGCCTTGTTCTCCAGCGACGCTGCGGTGGAAGCAGCGTGGCGTGTCGTTGATCCGGTCCTGGGTAGCCGCACAAAACTGGAAACCTATGAGCCCGGTACCTGGGGCCCTGCCTCAGCCGCCGCCATGATCGAGGGTGAGGGCGGCGATGGCTGGCACGACCCGCAGCCTGAGGCGAGTACGCCATGCTGAAGCCAGTGCCCAAGTCCGGTGTTGTATTCCTGCTTGACGTGGACAATACGTTGCTCGACAACGACCGCTTCAAGGCTGATCTGGACGCACGGCTGCTTCGCGACTTCGGGGCCAGTGGGCGGCAGCGCTACTGGGACGCATACGAAAGTGGACGCGCCAAGCTGGGCTATGCCGACTATCTGGGTGCCTTGCAGTCGTTGCGTGAGGAACTGGACGACGATCCCAACCTGCTATTGATGTCCGCCTTCATGCTGGACTATCCGTTCGCACAACGTCTCTATCCTGGTGCCCTTGAGGCTATATCCCATCTGCAGGCACTGGGTACGCCGGCTGTGCTGTCCGATGGCGATGTGGTGTTCCAGCCGCGCAAGGTGCAACGTTCTGGGTTGTGGGAGGCGTTGCAGGGAAGGGTGATCATCTCTCTGCACAAGCAGCATATGCTTGAAGCGGTGCAGCAACGGTTCCCGGCCGCGCACTATGTGATGGTGGATGACAAACCCAGGCTGCTGGCCGAGATGAAAACAATCATGGGCGAACGTTTGACCACGGTCTTCGTGCGCCAGGGGCATTACGCCAACGAGGCTGACCTGCAATCCATCACCCCGTCACCGGACCTGAGCATTGGGCGGATCGGCGAGCTCGCCACTTTCAACCTGCACGCATTCGGTCTGCAAGCCTTCGAACTGCAATCAGGCAGCCTGCACTCTGACATCCTGGATGCACCCAATCCGCAAGTCCCGTTGCCTGCCCGATCAAGTACTGAACCGACAACACCGTAGGACACGACACCCCATGAACCCACTGCATGCATTGCGCAGACCCGGCAAGCGCTTTTGGCTGGACAACAGCACCCGGCAGGTCTTCGATAACAGCGCTTCCGAACCCCAGGCCGATGCTGATTCCTTCGCTGGATCGCGCTTGAATCGACTGACCTTCGACAAGACGACCGGCAACAACGATCGGAGTATCAACTGATGGCGACCCATGTAAGCCCGCTGGCAGGCAAGCCTGCGCAGGCCGCACCACTGGTCGATGTCGACAAGCTCATTGCTGCCTATTTCGATGTGCAGCCGGATCCGTCGGTTGCCGCGCAGCGGGTGTCGTTCGGAACATCGGGTCATCGCGGTTGTTCCTTCGATGGCAGCTTCAACGAGGCACACGTGCTGGCGATCACCCAGGCCATCTGCCTGTACCGACACGAGCATGCGATCGATGGCCCGTTGTTCCTGGGCATTGATACCCATGCGCTCTCCAAGCCCACCTGCGACAGCGCCCTGGAGGTGCTGGCAGCGAATGGTGTGGAGGTGCGGATCGCACAAGGCGGGGAATACACGCCGACGCCGGCGATCTCGCACGCGATCATCGTGCATAACCGTGGCCGCGAGACTGGGCTTGCTGATGGCATCGTGATCACGCCGTCGCACAACCCGCCCGACAGTGGTGGATTCAAATACAACCCGACCAATGGCGGCCCTGCCGATACCGACATCACCAACTGGATCCAGGCGCAGGCCAATACGTTCCTTGAGGCCGGCTTGAAGGGTGTCACGCGAATCCCCTTGCAACAGGCGCGCCAAGCCGCGACAACCCGCGAGCACGATTATCTGGGCACCTATATCGCCGACCTGGACAAAGTGCTCGATTTCGACCTGATCCGTGCATCGGCGATCCGCATGGGCGTGGATCCGCTGGGTGGCGCTGGTGTGCATTATTGGGCGCGCATCGCCGAGCACTATCGCATTGACCTTGATGTGGTCAGTGAGCAGGTCGATCCGACCTTTTCCTTCATGAGCCTGGACTGGGATGGCCGCATCCGCATGGATCCGTCATCGGCCTTTGCGATGCAACGACTGATCGGATTGAAGGACCGTTACGACATCGCCTTTGCCTGCGACACCGACCATGATCGCCATGGCGTCGTTACCCCCGGCGCCGGTTTGTTATCACCGAATCACTACATGGCGGTAATGGTGGACGATCTCTTCCAGCATCGCCCGCAGTGGGCGGCAGATGCCGGAGTGGGGAAGACTGTGGTCAGCAGCAGCATGATCGACCGTGTCGCCAAACGGCTGGGGCGCAGGCTTTTCGAGACACCAGTGGGCTTCAAGTGGTTCGCCGACGGCCTGTTCAATGGCTCGCTTGGTCTGGGTGGCGAGGAAAGTGCGGGCGCCAGTTTCCTGCGTCGCGATGGCACCGTCTGGACGACCGACAAGGACGGTATCGCCCCCGCATTGCTGTCCGCAGAGATCACCGCGCGCACCGGCAAGGATCCCGGCGAGCGCTATCAGGACCTCTGCCGTGAATTCGGCACCTCGTTCGCCGATCGCGTAGAGGCGCCTGCCAGTGCGGCGCAGAAGAAGGCGCTGTCGAAACTCGCGCCTTCGCAACTGCAGGCGGACACGCTTGCCGGCGACAGGATCGTACAAGTGCTTGACAAGGCGCCTGGCAACGGCGCTGCCATTGGCGGCATCAAGGTCGTGTCTGCAACAGGCTGGTTCGCTGCGCGCCCCTCTGGCACCGAGGATATCTACAAGATCTATGCGGAGAGCTTCGAGAGTACCGCCCACCTGCATGCGATCCTCAAGGAGGCGCAAGGCATTGTCGATGCGGCGCTCGCCGTCACCTGATCAAGCGCGCGCACCGTGCGGGCTTTAACGCATCGATGACTGCATCCATAGACCAGCGGTGCATCGATACCCTGCGTTTCCCGTGAGTGCACATGGTGCACAGGGCCGAGAGCATCGACATGACCGGACACGTCGCCATGCACAAGGGATTGCGCTGTGCAAGACATGAGCAGCGCAGTAACGCGTAACTCTGTTACTCCTTCTTCACCGCATGGCCGCCGAACTCGTTGCGCATCGCAGACAGCAACTTGTCAGTGAATGAATCGTCGTCGCGCGAACGCAAGCGCTCGATCAGCGACAACGTAATCACCGGCGCGGGAACATTCAGCTCGATCGCCTCGGCCACAGTCCAGCGTCCTTCGCCGGAATCCACAACGAAGGGTGCGATGCCATCCATGGTCGGGTTCTTTGCCAGCGCATCCGCGGTCAGGTCGAGCAGCCACGAGCGCACCACACTGCCGTAGCGCCAGATTTCAGCGACCTGGTGCAGGTCGAGCCCGAATTCCTGCTTGTGCCCCAGAATGGAAAATCCTTCGGCATAAGCCTGCATCAGGCCGTACTCGATGCCGTTGTGAACCATCTTGGTGAAGTGTCCCGAGCCGACAGGCCCAACCCGGCCCCAGCCCTGCTGCGGGCCCGGCGCCAGCGTCTCGAACACAGGGCGCAGGCGTTCGACGACATCGACATCGCCACCGACCATCATGCTGTATCCCTGTTCCAGTCCCCAAACGCCGCCACTGGTGCCGCAATCGACATAGTGCAGCTGCTTGCCTGCGACCCGCGCGGCACTGGCCAACGTGTCCTTGTAGTTGGAATTGCCGCCATCAATGATCGTATCGCCGGCAGCCAACAGCGGCAGCAAGGCATCGATGGTGCCGTGCGTGATCGCACCGGCAGGCACCATCATCCATACCGCTCGGGGCGCTTGCAGCTTTGCGATCATCGCCTGCAGGGAGTCGGCTGATTCCGCACCGAAATCTTCTACCGTCCTGCGCGCTTCGGGCTTGGGATCGAAGCCGACCACGCGATGCCCGCCACGGACAAGGCGCTGTGCCATGTTCGCGCCCATCTTGCCCAAACCGATCATGCCGATGTCCATGTCTGATTCCTCATATGCCAAAAGAAAAAATACGGTTGCTACAGAACTGCCGTGGAGCGGTCAGGGGACTT
>JBDTZK010000162.1:0-5329 GCA_040005195.1 Pseudoxanthomonas sp. | reverse complement strand
CCTGCCGGAAAAGGCGAGGTGGAGGTCGAGATTGAAGCACTCAATGGCGGGGAGAAATGGACGCGCCACATCGGCGGGCGGTCGATGCCTTCGCGTCTGTGGGAACAGGACGGCTTGCTGTGCGAACAACTGGGCCTGGTGCGTTTCGGTTTCCGCCTGGCGGTGGAGCGCGGCGTGATCACCTGGCGAGTGGAGCGGGTCAAGGTCCTGGGCCTGCCGTTGCCAGCAAAGTGGTTTTCCCAGGTGCTGGCCCGTGAGTCGGAAACCAACGGGCGTTATCGATTCGATGTGGCAGCAGCCCTACCCAGGATCGGGTTGCTGGTGCATTACCGGGGATGGCTGCATGTTGACTGAGGCGCCCGATAGTGGACCGGTGATCGTGTTCGATGGGGTTTGCGTTCTCTGCAACGGCTGGGTGCGCTTCCTGTTGAAGCGGGATCGCGGCCGCTATCGTTTCGCCTCGATGCAATCACCGGCAGGTCGCACGTTATTGCTTGCGCATGGGCTGGACGCAGACGACCCGTCTTCGTTCCTGCTGGTGGCGCAAGGCCGTGCGTGGACCGACACCGATGCGATCCGCCAGGTGCTGATGGGCCTGGGTGGGCCTTGGAAGGCCGCGGCCGTCATGGCCATCGTGCCGCGCGTCGTGCGCGACCCGCTGTATCGCTGGGTGGCGCGCCATCGCTACCGCTGGTTCGGCATGACAAGTTGCACTGTGCCGTCGCTGGCCGAGCGCGACCGGTTTCTCTAGCCACCAATGAACGAGCGTGCAGGAGCGACGCAAGTAGCAAATCCCTCGTCCTTTACCTCTCCCTGTTTCGCAACTTGCGTCGCTCCTGCATCTGGTTTCTGGGTTTCGGGAAACGGCCCGGAATGGAGTCCGGGCCGTTGCTGCCTGGATCAGAACGTGTAACGGATCCGCGAGTAGTAATACGCGCCATTGCTGCCGATCGGTGACAGCACGTCGTATGGCAGGTTGCCGAAATAGGCAATGTCGTCGATGGACCGGTCCGGATATTCGTCGGTCAGGTTCTGCCCACCCAGTGCGATGCTCCACTTCGGGGTGATGCGGTATTCCACTTCCGCATCCAGTTGCCATTCGGCGCCATAGGTCTGCTTGGGCTCGAAGCCGCCACCGAAATTGAAGATGCGCGTGGCACTGCCGTGGCGACTGACGCGGGTCAGCAGGTTCCACCTGTCGCTGGCCCAGTTGGCCGACAGCAGTGCGCGGGTGCGTGGTGCGGCGTCGGTCAGCGTATTGCTTTCCTCCACGCCGAACAGCACGAAGTCCGGATCAAGCGCTGACAACTCGGCGGGCGTGGCCGCGATGCGCTTTATCTTGGTCCGCGCATAGCTGTAGGTGCCACTGAGCGCGAGTTCGCCACTGCCCAGTGCCTGTCGCCAGTTGGCCACCAGCTCGACGCCTTCGGTACGGGTGTCGGCCGCATTGATGAAGAAGTTCACGCTCTGTACGCCGGGTACGCCGAACTCGTCTTCCACGAACTCGGTCAGGGCGTCGCCGGTGATGCTTTCGGTAAGCGCCACGCGGTCGTCGATGTCGATGCGGAACACGTCCAGCGACACGTCGAAGTGTTCACCGATCTTGCTGGTGAAGCCCAGGCTGAAGTTCACCGATTTCTCCGGGTCCAGCGCCTGTGCGCCCAGTGATTGGGCAATCGGGTTGTTGACCGACAACAGCCGGCCCTGCAACAGCTGGCCCGACGCGCTATAGCCGGTGGACGTGGACTCGTAGCCGATCTGGCTCAGCGAGGGTGCGCGGAAATTGTTCGACACCGAGCCACGCAACGCGAATGCCGGCGCGAATTCATAACGCGCTGCCAGCTTGCCGGTGAGTTCGCCGCCGAAACCATCGTAGTGCTCGTAACGTGTGGCGATATCGGTGCTGAACTTTTCGCCGAACTGGCTGGACAGACTGGCGTAGACACTGGAGACGTCACGTGACAGGTGCGCCACATCCTGCGGCGTCAGCCCGCCGCCGGCTTGGGAGCCGGTGGGTCGGTCGGTGAACGGGCCGGCTGCATACGAGGCGGGATCGCCAGCGGCAGTGTCGTATTCCTCGCGGCGCAGCTCCAGGCCCGTCGCGAAGGTATGACGGTTGTCGCCCGCATCGAAGCCGCGACTGACGTCGAAGTTGGCCAGCGTCTGCTGGAACTCGTAATCACCGGTCTTGAAGCGGGTCGGGCTGCCCGGGCCAAGCGAGGCATTCAATGAATTCTCGAGGCGATAGGTGAAGGCATTGCGGCCATAGTTGAGGCTGGCGTCGTAGTCCCAGTCACCCCATTGGCCTCGCAGTCCACCCACTCCGGCGACGTCCAGGTTTTCGCCGATGGAAATCGGTCGATAACCATCGGGATACACCTCTTTCCAGTTGGAAACGCCATCGGGATAGCGGAAGTAATTGGCGCCGTGGGTGTCACTCTGGCTGTAAGTGCCGAAGGCGTACAACTCGGCGTTCTCGCCTACCGGCACCACACTGTTGAGCCAGGCATTGAGCGATCTGGACGCACCATCACCCAGCACATAGTTGCGCTGGCCGGCCAGGGCCAGGTTATCGGGGGTCTGTTCTTCGAAGAACGGAATCTGGTCGAAACCGGCGCGATTGGTCGCCTCGCGGTTTTTCAGTTCCAGGCCGACACGGAAGAAGCCGCCATTGCCGATGCCACTGCCTACCTGCGCGCTGGCGAAGCTGGTCTGGCCATCGGTGACGGTCTGGTCGATGGGTTCCACGTCGGTGTGGTGCGCGCCGAAGCTGGCTTCGTACGAACCGCCTTCGGGCGCGTCATTGAGGATCACGTTGATCACCCCCGCCACGGCGTCGGAGCCGTATTGCGCACCGGCGCCATCGCGCAATACTTCGATGCGCTTGATCGCGCTGACCGGGATGGCGTTGAAGTCGACCGGCGTAGTGCCGCGGCCAATCTTGCTGCCCGTGCTGACCAGGGCACTGGTGTGGCGGCGCTTGCCGTTGACCAGCACCAGAATCTGGTTGGGGCTGAGGCCTCGCAGCTGCGCGGCACGCACGTGGTCGGCGCCGCCGGAGTTGGACTGACGCGGGAAATTGAACGAAGGCAACAAGGCCTGCAGTGCGCTGCCGAGCTCACCGTTCATTACGCCGGCCTTGCGCAGATCCTCTGCGGTCAGCACGTCGATGGGCGAGGTGGATTCCAGCACCGTGCGATCGGTGGCACGCGTGCCAGTGACGATGATCGTGTCGAGGTTGGTGGCGTTCTCTGCGCTGGGGATGTTCTCCTGGGCAAAAGCGGGCGCGGCAAGCGCCAAGGCAATGGCGACACCGAGCGGCGTCACGAGGG
Organism: Pseudoxanthomonas sp.; assembly: GCA_040005195.1. Classification (GTDB taxonomy): domain Bacteria; phylum Pseudomonadota; class Gammaproteobacteria; order Xanthomonadales; family Xanthomonadaceae; genus Pseudoxanthomonas_A. Next base: position 1,997 of record JBDTZK010000162.1, on the reverse strand, counting down.
GGCGGGACATGGGAACTCCTGGGGTGGGTTTAGCGGAAAGTGGAAAAGTCGGCCAGCGACTTGAAGAGAGTGCCGGTGTAGCCAGTGCAGGACGGTCTGGCGCGGCTCAACAGCGCCGGCGACACCCGTAATCCAGCCTGTCGCGAAGACACGCGGCGGCTGGGGGCATCGGCATTCGTGTAGGCAGCGCGTTCATTGCAATCTGGCTCGTAGCGGTAATCGCGTGGGGCGACCGTAGGGCATTAATCCCACAGGCCGGAAGTAGATGTCAACATCCATCCGGATAAAGCGATACAGTATCCTGTCAGCAGCAGCAAAGGTGGCCGTGCAAGCCACTATGCTGATCACGATTGTTGATGTCCCCATTAGTTTCTGGAGTAAGTGAATGCTGGTTCGTGGCTTGGTGTTGGCAGTGTTGTTGGGACTTGGCGCTTGTGCTTCCACGCCGGGGAAGGCGCCTGCGCCCGCTGGCGTCACGGCGACCCTGCAGGGTGATCAGGCACGACCTGCATCAGCGCAGGGCTGGGCACGCAGTGAGTTGTATTTTGGTGTCGGCGAAGAAAGTGGTCCGGCTGACCGTCCGCAAGCCGAATCGATCAGCCAGACCCAATGGCGCACCTTCCTGGACAAGGAAGTGACGCCGCGTTTCCCTGACGGGCTGACCGTGTTCGATGCGTATGGCCAGTGGTTGTTCCGTGGTGCCAAGGAGCCCAACCGTTTGGGCACCAAAGTGCTGGTGATCCTGCACGAGGACACGCCGCAGCGCACGGCTGACATCGAGGCGATCCGCCTGGCGTGGAAGCAGGCAACAAAACATCAGTCGGTGTTGTGGTCGAAGCAAGCGGTGGAAGTGTCATTCTGATTGGCGCGTCATGCGCCCGGAGAAGCGCGCGTGGCTGGCGCCTGCGCGCTGCGGTTCTGGTCGCCAGTTTCCTCGCACTGACGCTGCCTGCGTGGGCAGGGGATGACCAGGAGATACGGTTCGAAGTGGCGCCGGGTGTGACGGCTCATGCGCGCTTGTTGGAGGACGGTTGGATCGAGGTGGGAACCAGCCGGTCAGACCAGCGCCAGCGACTTCAGGCCAGTTCCGACGAGGAGGGTCATTCCAGGCTGGACGTTGACGATTACAACTTCGATGGACATCTCGACCTGGCATCAAGCGCGTCGGTCGGACAGGTCAATGAATCGGTCGTCGTGTATCTGTATGACGCCCGCCACGGACAATTCCGGGAACTTGTGTCGCCCACAGGCCCGGCCATCCAATGTGAAGGTTTCTGGTCGTTGCTGCCTGACGTCGCCAGTCGTACGTTGACCAGCAGTTGTCGAAGTGGCCCGATGTGGTACAGCGATGTCTATCGTTACCAGGGGCAACAGCTGTACCTGTACCGCTCGATGCGCATGGCGTACCTGGACTCCGAAAGGCTGGCGCCGCTCCTGACCCTGGACCTGCCGGAAGAATCGGGGCCGTTGGCCGTCTGGAGCAGCTTTGATCCTGCCGGTAATGCGGTGGAGCATGCGCTCGGTGACGGTCTGGACGTGCCTGAGCATGGCGTCGCATTGCGAGGGTTCGAGGCCACCGTCATATCCACCAAGCTGTCGTTTTACAGCGAGGTTGGACAAGCTTCCACGCGACGTTATCTGGTCAAGGGTGACCGCGTGGAATTACTCGATGCCGATGTGGACGGCAACTGGCTGCAGTTGCGATATCGCAATGCTTCGCGCGGCCCGGTCGTGGGCTGGGTGAAACTGGCCGAGGCGCCATGAATTCATCGCGATGCGCCACCCTGCTGTACTGCAGCCAGCCGATCTTCCAACATTTTTTCTTCTGACCAGACCTCCATGACACTTTCTGATTCCCGCAGCACGCGCGCACCGTGGTTCGTATCCGGTGACCTCAATGGCTTTTTCGGCCTGGTTGTCGACAACCTGTCGATCCTCGGCTTCATTGCCATGGCGCTGATCGGAACATTACGCTGGAGAGAGGAAATAAATGTATT
>JBDTZK010000161.1:0-5350 GCA_040005195.1 Pseudoxanthomonas sp. | reverse complement strand
CGGGTGGTCCTTGCGTGTATACGGGCAAAGATATGGTGGAAGCCCATGCGTCACAAAAGGTCAGCCATGCCGATTTCAACGCGCTGGTCGAGGACCTGCTATGGGCGATGGATCAGCGCGGCATTCCTCGTCAGGCGCATAACCGTTTATTGAAACGGCTGGCACCGATGCAGGCGGAGATCGTCCGCTAGCACGCGATCTCCGCAAAGCGGGCGCCTGCTTGGCCATTGACGGTCGCGCGCACGGGCCGCGTGTAGTCCCGGTCCTTGGGTGCCATTCCCTCTGCGACCTGCCCTGAACCATGACCAATGGCTATTGACTACATGTGTAGTCACGTGCAGTATGACTACATATGTAGTCACAAGGAATACGGCATGCCTCGCAAAAGTATTGGTGATCAGGAATTGGCCCTGCTGCAGCACATCGCGGAGCAAGGTGACACCTCGGTAGGCGAGGTGGCCGCGGCATTCGGTGAAGCACGAGGCTTGGCGCGTTCCACCGTGTTGACGATGATGGAGCGGCTACGGGCCAAGTCCTACTTGCGCCGCAAGCAAGTTGATGGCGGTGTATACCGCTATTCCACCACGGCGCGCCAGGATGACGTGGTCAGCAACGCGGTCGGCAGTTTCGTGGAGAAGACATTGCAGGGTTCACTGTCGCCATTCGTGGCGTGGATGTCGCAGCGCACCGAGGTCAGCGACGACGAACTGGCTGAACTGGAAACGCTGGTGGCGACCCTGCAATCCAAGCGCAGGGAGGGCTGAGTCATGGCGCTTGAGTTCATTGCATCGACCCTGTTGCCGCGCCTGCTGGCCGCCAGCATGCAATCCGTATTGATGGTCGCGGTGGTGCTGTTGCTGTGCCGTCTGCTGCCGCGCTTGGCTCCGGCCGCGCGTGCGGTCTTATGGTGGCTGGTGGCCTTGCAGCTGGTGGTTGGCGTGTTCTGGTCCAGTCCCCTCGCCCTGCCGCTGCTGCCGGCCGAAAGTATGTCTACCGTGATCGCCGCAGCAGGGACGGCCGACGTAGTAGTTCCAGCGATACAGCCGATAGTTTCCTCTGCGCCGATCCTGGTGTCGGACAGCGTCGCGGCTGACGTCGAACCGAGTGTCTGGAACTGGAGCACGATGTTCGCACTGGTCTGGCTGCTGGGTTTCAGTGCCATGGTTTCGCGCACGCTGGCCGGGTATCTGGCCACGCGCCGGTTGCTGCGCGCATCGCAACCGTGCGAAGACCGCAACCTGCTGCATGCCCTGCAACTCGCTGCCGAAGCCCATGGCCTGCGTCGCACGCCATGCTTGCGTTTGTCGGCCTCGATTGATTCGCCGCAACTCATCGGACCCTGGCAGCCGATACTGCTCTTGCCATCCAACCACGCCGACGCCATGCATGCCGACGAACTGGACATGGCACTGACCCATGAGCTGGTGCACCTGCAACGGGCTGACCTGTGGTGGGGACTGCTGCCGGCGGCGGCCCAGCACCTGTTTTTCTTCCATCCGCTCGCCCACCTGGCGGCGCACGAATATTCGCTTGCCCGCGAGGCCGCCTGCGATGCCGCAGTGATCGCAGGCAATCGCCATTGCGCACACGACTACGGGCGCTTGCTGGTGCGCCTGGGCGTCGCACCACGCCCAAGCGCCGGCCTCGCCAGCGCTTCCCCCACGTTCCGCATCCTCAAAAGGAGACTGCTCATGTTGCACAACACCGCTTCCATGCCGCGCATCATGGCGCTGGCCATCGTGGGCGTGGTCGCCGTACTCGGCGTCATGCCTTATCGCCTCACTGCGGCCACCGCACCCAATGCGCCAGTGCAGGTCGCGCCGGCAGTCGCTGCCATTGCGCCGGTCGTATCGGCTACGCCGCAGAGTGCAGCAGCTGCGCCGACGACCGGCATGGTGTCCACGGCGACGGCCACGGTCTCGACGGCTCGTTCCATAGTCATTGCTGCTGCGGTGCCGTCTGCGCCAGAAGCCCCCGAGCCGCCTGGGCCCGCCGCACCTCCCGCAATACCGCCCACGCCGCCCACGCCGCCGGCACCACCTACGCCTCCTGCGCCATTCACGACCCGCGGCACGTTTACCCTCGTCGACCATGGCAATGAGGCGTATGCGCTACTCAGTGGCGATCACACCTATGCCCTAGGCAGCAGCGAAGACATTCGTGAAGCGCAACGCCAGCGCAGCGGCGACGAAGAGATGCTGTGGGTCCGCAAAGGCAAGGTGCGTTATGTCGTCCGCGATCCGGCAACCCTGCGCAAGTTGCAGGCCCTGCACAATGAGATGAGTGCCTTGGGTCGGGCGCAAGCCCGCATTGGCGAACAGCAGGGCAAGCTGGGCGAACAACAGGGGGCACTGGGCCTGCGTCAGGCGGAGATCGCCGCTGGTGCTGCACGCATCGCGACCGAACGTGCGACGCAGGCCGTGCGTGACGCCGGTCGTGAAGCTGCACGCGATGCGGGCGCAGCGGCCGCAGCCGCAGAGCTTGCCGAGCAAAAGCGGATGGACGCACTGGATGCGCGACAGCGCATTTTGTCCGACCAGATGCAGGCGCTGTCCGAACGCCAGGTCGCATTCGGTCGCGAGCAGGCCGCTTTGGGAGAAAAGCAGGCCGCTGCCAGCGCACGAACTTCCCGCGAAGCCAGCCAGTTGATCGACCAGGCCATCAGCCAGGGTCTGGCGCAGCCCGTCATGCAATAGAAAGAGTCGTCGCTTGATTCGGGTGCGTCGGTGTCGCTGCCGGGCACCCGCGACGCGAATCCTGCCCACAGGGGTTGCTTCACGGCAGGGTGTTTATTCGCATTGCCCAGTTCGACGGCGCCCCAATCACGCTGACGTTATTGCGTGACTAGACCGCCTGATAATTGCCGCAGGCCAGGCATTTGCGAACGTCTCCTTGGGCGCCATGACGCACGCGACCCAATGGCCCACCGCATCCGGCGCAGACCGGCAGCTTGCCGGTCTGCCAGCGCCACATCCGCAGCGTGGCCACCAGCCCGGCGACCAGGGCCACCAGCAGGAACAGCGGCGGCAGCCATTTCACGAACGGCACCACGACATGCAACGCATCAATGCTGCCGAACAGGGAAGTCCACCCCATCGCCAGCACTGCCAGCACCAGTCCTCCCAGCGCGGGCAGATAGGCACGCACGATCATCCATCCCAATCGATTCATTCCATTCCCCAGCTGGCTCTGTAAGCGCGGTGCATCGTGCAATCCGAAAGCATCAAAACCCATGGGCCAGGCGCAAGGCAATGGGCAGGCAAAGTCGACCTTGTACTTGGGCGAACTTTATCCGATCACGCTTGTCGCTGCGTATAGCCAGTCGTTTTTGTGCGCCTCTTGTGGTCATGAAGTCGGCACGCGGGATTACACAATGCAACCTGCAAGATGGCTGGCTATGCCTGTCTGGCGCAGGTCGACGGCAGGAGTCTGGCGGCCCGCACCGCGCTTGCGTTGCGTCCCCATCTACTCAGTCGCGCGCTGACTTGCGCGCCACTTCCAGAGCGGCTTTCAGGTCCTTGATGCGATAGGGCTTGGGCAGGACGTTGACGCCGACAGCGGGAGCTTTTTCCCGTGCCACTTCCACATGGCCGGTGGCGAGCAGCATTGGAAGGGCGGGGTGTTGCTGCCGGATATGGTGCGACAGGTCGATGCCGTCCAGGTGGCCCGGCATCATTACGTCCGAGAACACGATATCTACCGAGGTGCCGCTTGCCAGCGTGGCCAACGCGGCATCCGCGCTGGCCACGCGGATCACCTGGTAACCCAGTGCATCCAGCATCTCGCCAGTCAACGCGGCGACATCGTCGTCGTCTTCCACCAGCATCAGTGCGCCATGCGAATTGGGAACACTTGCCTGCATCGCCGCTTCCTTTCCGGGCACAACACCGGCGTCAGGAGTTTTTTCGGTGCGGGGCAGATACAGGAACACGGTCGTGCCGCGATGTGGTTCGCTGTCGATGCGCACTACGCCGCGGGAGGCCTTGGCAAAACCATGGGCCTGCGCCAATCCCAGCCCGGAGCCCTTGCCGATTTCCTTGGTGGTGAAGAAGGGCTCGAACACCCGTGCCAGCACATCCGGCGCCATGCCGATGCCGGTGTCGGTAATGGACAACTCAACGTAGTCGCCAAACAATTCCTCGTCGTTCAATCCCGGCGTGTTGCGCGCCCCCAGGGTGATCGTGCCGCCGGTCGGCATTGCATCGCGCGCGTTCACTGCCAGGTTCAGCACCACCAGTTCCAGATGTCCCGGATCCACTTCCACCGGCCACAATCCATTGTCGAAACAAAGCGCTACTTTCACGTTGCCGCGCAGGCTGCGTTCCAGCATTTCGTGCATGCCACCGATCTTGTGGGTCAGGTCCACTGCTTCGGGCTGCATGGGCTGGCGCCGCGAGAACGCCAGTAGTTGCTGGCTCAAGCCAGCGCCACGTTCGACGGCCTGACGCATGCCTTCCAGAATCTTTTCGCGTCGTGTGGGCGCTACCGTGTCGATTACTTCCAGACCACCAGAGATCACCATCAACAGATTATTGAAGTCATGGGCCACGCCACCGGTCAATTGACCCAGCGCTTCCATCTTCTCTGCCTGTCGCACGCGTTCTTCGGCTTCGGCCAGTCGTGCCTGCTCGCATACGCGTTCGGTGACGTCATAGACCGTGGCGATGGCGCCCACCTGCTTGCCGGAGCGATCGCGCAGTGGGCTGAAGCGCGCGTCGTAGTAGCGGCGTCCTGCATCGGGAGAGTCGAAGGTTTCCGTAAGATGGAAATCCTCGCCGTTGATCGCGCGATCGAAATGGCTGCGCACGCGCTCCTGTCGCTCCGGATCCCCGCCCATCATCTGCATGAGGTGGTCGCCCACTTTCAGCCGTTGGCCATAGATGCGCTCGAACGCGCCCGCATAGGACTGGTTGACCGCGAGCACGTAGTAGGAGAGATCCACCACCAGGATGAAGGCGTCGGCGAATTCGACCACGTCGGCCAGGATATTGCGCTTGGCCACTGCGTCGGACACGCGTTGTTCCATGGTTTCGTACAGCTCCCGGACCGCGACCGCATCGGAATGCGCGCTGCTCACGTCGAAGCCTTCGACGAAGATACCGGTGACCTGGCCCTGTGCATCGGTGATGGGCTGGTAGACGAAATCCAGGTGGCGTTCGAGCGTGGCTTCACCGGGAGCGGTCGTGATTTCATATTTTGCACCGCTGGTCGAATACGCTTTTCCGCTGCGATACACCTCATCCAGAAGGTCTAGGTAGCCTTGCTGCACGGCATCTGGCAACGCTTCGGCCACGGTTTTTCCAATGACATCCCGCTGCCCGATCAACGCCAGGTACGCAGGGTTCACCAT
>JBDTZK010000160.1:0-5356 GCA_040005195.1 Pseudoxanthomonas sp. | reverse complement strand
AGTTGGGTTTGAACTATCGCTTCAACTGGGCTGGTCTGACGGGCCCCCGCGGTTACTGATTAACTTCAGAAAAGCTGACGGCGATGCCCGGCCATCGAGCCGGGCATTTGCTTTTCTATGCCGTGTATGGGCCGCACGCTCGCGTTACTTCCCCGACCTGCTCTGTAAACCGTAGACTCGTCCCCCCTTGCCCTATTCCGGAGCTACCCATGAAAACCCGATTCCTCGTGCTGCTGGCCGCCTCCGTGTTCGCGCTGAGCGCCTGCAACAAAGCCGATAACGACCAGGCTGCGAATGACGCGGCAGCGGCGGCAGACCAGGCCGCCAACGAAGTGAGCCAGGCAGCGACCGATGCTGGCGAATCCGCCTCCGCCGCGGCTGATTCAGCTGCTGTATCGGCCAGCAACGCTGCCGATGCCACGGCCGCTGCCGTCAGTGACGCTGCCGAAACCACGGAAAATGCGGCGCAGAAAGCAGCCGCCACGACGGCAGATGCCGTGTCCGATGCTGCGCAGGCGACTGCCGACAAGGCGGCTGAAATGGCCGACAAAGCCGAAGCCGCATCAAAGAAGTAAGACGCCCGCTTCTACCCGCGTCCTGCAATCCCACAAGGCCCGCACAAGCGGGCCTTGTGCCGAGTGGCATCACGATCAAGGCAGGCCTGTATCCTTGAGGTTCCTTTCCGCAGGCGTTGACCGCATGTCGGTACTGACTACGCAGCTTGATCCCCGATCCACTGATTTCACCGATAACGTGGCTTATCACCGCGCTTTAGTGGATGAATTGAACCTGCGCCTGGCCCGCGCGGCAGACGGTGGTGGTGACAGGGCCCGCAGCAAACACACCGAACGCGGCAAGCTGTTGGCGCGCGAGCGCATCACGGCGCTACTCGACCCCGGCTCACCCTTTCTGGAAATCGCGCCGCTGGCGGCCGAAGACATGTACGACGGGGCCGCCCCCGCCGCGGGCATGGTCTGTGGCATCGGCCGTGTGCAGGGACTGGAAGTGGTGATCGTGGCCAACGATGCCACGGTCAAGGGCGGCACCTATTTCCCGATGACCATAAAGAAGCACCTGCGCGCACAGGAAATAGCACGCGAGAACCACCTGCCCTGCCTGTACCTGGTGGATTCAGGGGGCGCGTTCCTGCCGCTGCAGGATGAGGTCTTTCCCGACCGCGAGCATTTCGGCCGGATCTTCTACAACCAGGCGCGAATGAGCGCGGAAAACATCCCGCAGATCGCCGTGGTCATGGGCAGCTGCACCGCCGGCGGTGCGTACGTGCCAGCGATGTGCGACGAGAGCATCATCGTCAAGGAACAGGGCACGATCTTCCTGGGCGGTCCGCCACTGGTGAAAGCCGCGACCGGTGAAGTGGTCGATGCCGAAGCACTCGGCGGCGCAGACGTGCATACCAGCGTCTCCGGCGTGGCCGATCATTTCGCCCAGGACGACCGCGATGCGCTGCAGATCGCGCGCAACCTGGTGGGCAATCTCAACCGCAGCAAGCGCCTGCCACTGGTCGTGCGCGAGTCGCAGGAACCGTTGTTCGCCGCCAAAGAGCTGTATGGCATCGTGCCCAGGGACACCCGCCGCCCCTTCGATATCCGCGAAGTGATCGCGCGCATCGTCGATGGTTCGCGCTTTGACGAGTTCAAGGCGCGCTACGGCAAGACCCTGATCACCGGCTTCGCCCACCTGCATGGCTACCCTGTCGGGATTATCGCCAACAACGGCATCCTGTTCGCCGAAAGCGCACTCAAGGGCGCGCACTTCATCGAGCTGTGCAACCAGCGCGGTATTCCGCTGGTATTCCTGCAGAACATCACCGGCTTCATGGTGGGCAAGAAATACGAGAACGCCGGCATCGCCAAGGACGGGGCCAAGATGGTCACTGCCGTGGCGTGTTCGTCGGTACCCAAGTTCACCGTGGTCATCGGCGGCAGCTTCGGCGCCGGCAACTACGCCATGTGCGGACGCGCCTATGGCGGGCGCTTTTTGTGGATGTGGCCCAACGCGCGCATCAGCGTGATGGGTGGCGAGCAGGCGGCCAGCGTGCTGGCCACGGTCAAGCGCGACGGACTGGAAGCAGCCGGCAAGCAGTGGTCGGCCGAAGAAGAGGAAACCTTCAAGGCGCCACTGCGCGAACAATACGAAACCCAGGGCAGTCCCTGGTATGCCACCGCGCGTCTGTGGGACGACGGCATCATCGACCCTGCCGACACGCGCCGCGTACTGGGCCTGGCCATTTCCGCATCGTTGAATGCGCCCATCGAGCCGGCGAAGTTCGGCGTGTTCCGGATGTAGCCATGACGGGCATTCTTCTGGTCACCGGCGCCTCGCGCGGCATTGGCGCGGCGACCGCGCTGCTGGCCGCGCAACGCGGTTATGCGGTGTGCGTGAACTATCGCAACAACCAGGCGAAGGCCAATGAAGTCGTGCGCGGCATCGAGCATGCCGGTGGCAAAGCAATCGCCGTGCGTGCCGATATCTCGGTGGAGGCCGATGTGCTGCGCCTGTACCGGACCATCGATGAGCAGCTTGGCGCGATCACGGCCCTGGTCAACAACGCCGGCATCCTCGAGCGCCAGGGTCGCGTGCAGTCCATAGATGCGGCACGGTTACAGCGCGTGTTCGCCACCAACGTGATCGGCAGCTTCCTGTGCGCGCGTGAAGCAGTGCTGCGCATGTCGAGGGCGCACGGCGGCGCATGCGGCGCTATCGTCAACGTGTCATCGCTTGCTGCATGCACGGGATCGCCCAACGAGTACGTCGACTACGCCGCCAGCAAGGGTGCCATCGACAGCTTCACCCGGGGCCTGGCCGCCGAGGTCGCAGCGGAGGGTATCCGGGTCAATGCCGTACGCCCCGGTTTCATCCGCACCGACATGCATGCCAGTGGCGGTGAACCGGACCGTATAGAAAGGGTCAAGGCGTTTGTACCGTTGGGGCGCGGCGGCGAAGCCGATCAGGTCGCGCAGGCGATACTGTGGCTGCTGTCGCCCGAAGCCTCGTACACAACGGGCGCCTTCATCGACGTGGCCGGCGGCCGCTGACGTTCAGATATCAGGTGTTCCCTTAAGTTCTTGCGGCAAACCTGCGCTTGGGCTGGCATTTTGGTGAGGACGATCACAGCAAAATCGTCATCGTGCCGCGATAGTCTGTAATCCCCCGGACTTTGCTGGAGAACACGCCGATGTCTATCTGGAAGGATCAGAACCCCACCCGAAAGGATTCGATCCCACTGCCGCCCGAGCCCGCGCCGGTTGAAGACACGCCGGTAGCCGCCGACTTCTCTCCCACCACGACCGCCCCGCCGCGTGCAGTGGCTGCGACCGGCAACGAGCCCAAGGAATCCTTGATCGCCGCCGACCTGACCATCGAAGGCAAGATCGAGGGCACGGGTCACGTCCGCATCGCAGGCAAGTTCAAGGGCGACGTCAACGTACAGGGCGACCTCACCATCGAGACCGGCGCCAAGTTGAATGGTGGCGTCCGCGCCAAGAAAGTCATCATCGCCGGCGAGCTGGAAGGCAATATCGAATCCGCTTCGCGCGTTGAACTGCTGAGTTCGGGCGTGATCATCGGCGACCTCAAGGCCGGCTCGCTGACCGTCGCCGCCGGTTCACGCATGCGTGGACAGGCCGACTTCGGCTGGGAGGACAGCAAGGCAACGACGCCCTCCAAGTCCGGCTCGAAAGATATGGGGCACGATTCGACTCCATGAGCACGCCGCGTCCTGGCAGTGCGGGCGCCACGCGCAGTTGCCCGCATTGCAAGGCCACCATCCTGGAAAGTGCGAGCGTGTGCCCGGCGTGCAAGCACCACCTGCGCTTCGACGAAGCCGCGATCACCGCCAGACGTGCCGCAGAAACCATCGTGCCGCTGCGCGTGCAGGGCACCGTGCGTCACCCTGCCGAGGGCGCGCCATGGGAATACACCGTGGTGCTGACCATCAAGAATGATCGCGGTACCGAAATCGCCCGCCACGTGGTCGGCGTTGGCGCGATGCAGGTCAATGAAGAACGCACCTTCACCCTGGCGGTGGAAGCCGTGCCGCGCAATGACCTGAAAGGCGCGCGCGGCCGCAAGGACCACTAGCTAGAGGGCAACCCGCCCACGCAGGACCGACGCAGGTCGCGACCGGAAAGCAGCGCTTATTCGAATGTCTATCGGAAACGCTTGCGACTTAAGTTGCTTCCAGGCCGCAACCCATCAACCTGGCGGCGTAGTGGGTCCGCAGTTATCGCAACCCCCGCACGCGGAATCGCGCGACTGGCTGACGGGCGAGAGCCGCAACCCCATGGCGCGCACCCAGGCAGGCCGACCTTCTCTCAATAATGGCAATGCCAATGCCACCCGCAGCTTGCGCACGCTGCCGGGAAACTGCTTCTTCGCCACCACCCACGCGCTCAGCAACACCGCCAGCGCGATCACCACGTACTGCAGCAGCAGCGACGTGCTCACCCTGCCCCCAGCAGCACCGCGACCTGGTAGGTCACGAACGAAGCACCATAGGCAAGCGCGAACAGATAGATCGTGGCGAACGACATCGTCTTCCACGAATTGGTCTCGCGCTTGATCGTGGCCAGCGTGGAAATGCACATCGGCGCATAGATGAACCACACCAGCAGCGACAGCGCGGTGGCCAGCGACCAGCCGTCGGAAATCAAAGGCGTCAACGCCTGTGCCGCCGCCTCGTCATTGGCTGCGGACAGCGCATAGACCGTGGCCAGTGAAGACACCGCCACTTCACGTGCCGCCATGCCCGGGATCAGCGCAATGCAGATCTGCCAGTTGAAACCGATAGGCGCGAAAATCGCAGTCATCGCGTGGCCGATGCGTCCGGCGAAACTGTAGTCGATAGCGGGCAGCGTGGCATCGACAGGCGCCGCCGGAAACGACAGCAGGAACCACAGCAGGATCGTCAGCGCCAGGATGATGCCACCGACGCGGCGCAGGAAGATCGCCGCACGTTCCCACAAGCCAATGATCAGATCGCGCGGATGCGGGATGCGATAGGACGGCAGTTCCAGCAGCAGCGGATGCTCGCTCTTGTCGCGGCGCCATTTCTTCATCACCCAAGACACCAGCAGCGCGCTCAGCACGCCGGCGAAGTACAGCGCGAACAACACCAGTCCCTGCTGGTTGAAGAAGCCCCAGACCTGCTTCTGCGGAATGAACGCCCCGATCAGCAAGGCATAGACGGGCAAGCGCGCTGAACAGGTCATCAGCGGCGCCACCAGAATAGTGGCCAGTCGATCCCGCGGGTCCTGGATGGAGCGCGTTGCCATGATGCCGGGAATCGCGCAGGCGAAGCTCGATAACAGCGGGATGAAAGAGCGTCCCGATAATC
>JBDTZK010000159.1:0-5374 GCA_040005195.1 Pseudoxanthomonas sp. | reverse complement strand
AGCAGGAGCCACTGCTCCGCTGGCCTCACCGGGCTCACCGCCCAGCCCGCTTCCGTCGCTCGCGGCCAGCCCCGTCTCAGGCGAGCCCTTGACGATATCCGGCAGCTTGTCCGACAGCGCATCGACACCCAGCTTTTCGAACTCGCGCGAGATCCCGTATAAAAGATTGCGCAGGCCCATGGTCTTGACCAAGCCGACCATCAGGTAGGCACTTCTCACCTGGACGTCGCCGTATTTCAGGGTTCCATAGACCCATGCCCGCTCCACCGCGTTTTCGATGTGCTCGGAGAGATCCGAGATCGCCGTGGCGCCGCGCGGCAACCTGTCCAGTGCCTGGGTCAGGTCGGCGGCCAGCTTGGATGCGTCGAGCTCGAAATGCCGGACGATCCGGTGCAGGTCGCTGTCATTGGTGCTGAGGATCTGATGCAACCAATGAACCAGCTCGACATAGGGATTGCCCCGCAGCTTGCAAAAGACGGTGGCGCCCTCGATGGCTTTGTAGAGCAACGGATTGAGCTTGCCGAACAGGGCGGAGCGGCTGATGTCAGACATGGGCGGCCTTCTGCGGTTGTGAATTGCGGTGGTTGAGATGGTCGCGGCTCAGACGCTCCATGTCGAGCAGGACGTCGTCCGCGTCCTGCCGGCGCCGGCCAGGCGGCATGCCAAGCCAGCTGGTCCATCCGAGCTGGCCGTAGGCGCCCAGGCGGGTGGCGGGCACATCCTCGCGCTTGAGCAGCAGCCGAGCATCCCATGCGAGCTCGACGCCGATGTAGTTGCGGACCCAGTCACGCACCTGCATGAAGCGGTCGCGTCCCGGTAGGTAGCGTTCGAATTCCTTGAGGGACATCGTGCCCAGCCGCAGCCGGAATTTGAACTGGACGTCAGGAACTTTGGCTCCGGCGATCGCGCCCTGCCCCAATCTGCTTGCGGCCGAGCCCACCTCGATGCGATGACGGGAATTGGCGCCGGCCAGTGCGACCGAAGTCAGGCGCGTCCGCTCGTTCACGGCCAGCGTCAGCCACTGCAAGCAGAACTCCTGTGCCGCGACAGGAACGCGCAGCAATGCTGCCAACGGGCGTACCAGGCCTTCCACATTGCGCGTTTGTCGGGCCAGGTGGCCAGCGTGGTGCAGCTTCATGTGGTCGGGAACGGTGTCCCGGTCCTTCAGCGAGGGCTGGCCGAGCCCAATCAAGCTGCCGGCGTAACGGCCGAACGCGTCGCGGTCGGGCCTGTCCAGGCTGGTCACGGCCTGGCAATCGGCCCAAGCGCGATAGAACAACAAGATCATCCGGTGCTGGAAGACATCGCAAAAACGGGCGATCGTCTCGTCTTTGTTGTGCAGGATTCGTTCCTGCACGTATTCGGTCAGGTGCTGGGGCAAGGCACCGTTGGGCCCGAACAGGCCAAAATGGTGAACAGACAGCCGGCCCAGTCCATAGGCTGATACACCGGGCTTGTATTCGTGCAGCGAAGCCGGCGCAAACATCAGGCTGGGGTGTTGGGTCAGCCGTAGGGGTTCGTCTTTCGGCTTTGCAGCCCGGCCCAATGGCACCCTCCCTGAAATCGCCGCATCGACATGCCGCAGGGCATAGTAAAAATCGAACTGGGGGGCATCTGCCTCCAGGCCGGAGAACAATTTACCAAGCCGCACTTGGGATGGGGTGATCGCGTCCACGTTGTCTCTCGTCATCACACGGACGGGCGCCGCCCGATCCGCGGACGCCACTCGGCAATCTGGCCGCGCTGCGTGCTGCGCATCACGAATTCGGTAAATGAGTTCAAACCCACGTGCCGGACAAAAAATTGCTCCAGGACGGCGCCCAACAGCCACGGGCTCAACCCGGCAAGCGGGATTTCGTCCAGCAACAGGTTCAATTGAACCCCCCGTCCGAAGACGATGGGGCCGGTACCAGGCACCCGGCGATTGATTTCCTTGACTGCGAGCTTTTGGATCGATTCGATCTGGGCTTCAGCGCCTGCCGCACCCAGGCGGGCATACAGGCCTAGAAGGTCGCGGACGGAGGCGGCACCCTGCTCAGGGCTCACGTCGGTCAGGGTAAGGTAATTCAGGCTCAAATGCGAGATCAGGCGCCAGGTGATTTCCTGCTCGGCGAGCGCCGGTGTCGGCCGGGTTGGGCCGACCACGAATTGCACGCTTTCTACGGGTGCGGATGCCTGCAGCGTCAGATCCGAGACGGAACTGCCTACAGGCGTCAGCAATGTGAGATCACGGTTGGTGCAAAGAGCCTCTACCGTCACCTGCCTCAGCTCCGCGGAAAATGGCGCTTCATGCGCATCGACCAACGAAAGGAAGCATTCGCTTCCGACATACCCTGTGCGCGGCCCATGCCGCCGGGATTTCTCCGAGAGCAGCCGGGGCTCGCGCCGGACGGAAAAATAGGCGCCGGAGCCGCGCCGGTCAGTGTCTGCTGCAGCATAGAAGGGATGGAACACGATCTCACGGTCGGAATCGCTGTGGTGCCCGGTCACGCGATTGATGCTGTGGATCTCGAAATCGAGTGGCCGGCCCCGGTCGATGACGGCGTGGTATTCAAACCGGCTGGCACTGATGGGAATACGGTCCGAAGTGCGGGGAAACAGATTGACAACCGGTGCGCAATGGAGCAAAAAGTTGCTGGCATCGACCACCGCCTCCAATGAAACGTTGGCAGATTTCAGCAACACCACCACTTCAAACCGGTTGCCGGCAATCAAAGGCAACGCCCGCTGCAGCCCGTTGATGGACAGAAATCGGTACCGTTCCGGGCAAGCAAAGTATTCGTGAAGCAATCGATACCCGTCGAACGCGCGCGAATTCGACGGAAGCATCGCTTGCTCGGTGGCGAACCCTTCGCAGGCGAGCGCGTCGGCTTGGTAAGGAATGAGTTCCTTGACCGGCAAGCCGCCCGAATGCACCAGCAGGCCCAGGCATTGCGTGTGGATCAGTTCCTGAAGCTTGGAAGCGGTATCAGGTGTTCCACTGATGAACAGTTGCAGCGAATCGAGCTTTAACGCGCTGACTTCCAGCTGCCCCGTTGTTTCGAATGTCAGGCGCAATGCACCGCGCACCGGCTCACCCCACCGGTAACCGGCTATCGGCAAATCCGGCGGCGCCGCCGTCAAACGCGCTTCGGCAAGGCGGACCGGCCAAAGCGTCAGGTCATGGGCAGTGCGGAATTCGCATGCCGTCTGTTCCTGCGCCGTCAGCCGACCGCGCAATCGCGAATGCCGCGGCAGGAGATAGCCTTCGGGAGATCCGCCTTCCGCCTTGGAGGGCTCAAACCGTGCAACACCCATGGCGGGTGTCGGCGCGAGGTAGCCGGGATACACCAGGTCCAGTAGCCGTTGAGAAAAGCGCGGGAACTCCGCGTCCATTTTCAGCTGGACGCGCGCCGACATGAACGCAAACCCTTCCAGCAGCCGTTCTACATACGGGTCGGCTACCGCGATGCCGCGCATACCCAGACGGCCGGCCACCTTGGGGAACTGCTCGGCAAACTCCGCGCCCTGCTCCCGCACATAGGCCAGCTCACGGTTGTAGTAATCCAGCAGCCTTGGGTCCATATTCAGCTGGCTCCACTGGCCAATTGGTCTGTCAGTTTGATATGGCCGGTCTCCAGATCCAGTTCGGATCGCAGCAGCAGCTCGATAGGAAACGGCATGGACCACAGCTCTCCGTGCAATTCGAATTGCAGCAGGTTGTGGTGACCCAACATGTCGGTCGGCGCCACCGTTTTCACCGTCAGGGAATCCGGAAGAATGCGTGGCTCGAAGGCCAGGATGGCCGCACGGATCTGGTGCTCCAGCTCCCGCCAGTCGACGCCGGAGAAGTTTTTGCCCGAAAGCACCGGAATACCGAAGTTGATGACCGAGGTACGCACCTCAGGATAATCATCCAGCTGGTTATTTGTGTGGTGGGCGGTGGTGTTGAGAAGCCAGACGAGATCACGCAGCACCGTGCGTTTCAGGCGCGTTTTGGAAACAAATGCACTCTGCGGCGATTCTCCCAGTTGACCAGGTTCATCGTCTGTCAGACGGTCGAGCAGCGCAGGCTGGAGACGGTCTCCTTCCGGTCGGTTGCTGGTGAGATCTAGCATATTGCTTTCCGGAATGAAGGAAGGCCGGACGGGAGGCGGTGAGTGCCTTGGGTCAGCGGACGGCTTCCTCCGCGCTGGGGCCAGAGTCCGCGGCCATGACGATGGCCCGGATGTCCAGCAGCGGGTGCTCGGCGGCATCGCTGACCAGGACCCGCTGACCGACACCGGTCCAGTGTCCCGAATCGGCACCCAGCCAGGCGGTCGCGCGGCTCAATCTAAGGGCATCGGCATTGTCCTCGGTGCTGGCCGCCGTGCCAGGATAGCGTGTGGGAATGAGTGCCGGAACGCGGCCTTCGTTGGGCAATACCAGCTGCGCCGGCATCCAAACCAGATCGCGCATGTCCGCAGGCGGGTCAACCAGGATCTCTGCGCAAGATTCATAGGGAAGCCAGTAGTACTGCCCATTGGCAATGACCTCGCATACCGGCCCCAGACGCGAATCTCCATCCGCCAGCCACTCGCAAGCCGCGCCATCAACGGTGCATGGACAAGGCTCGGCGGCTTCCATGGCCTGCCCTCGCAGGTCGGCTGCGGCCGAGGCTTCGCCGGCTGCGTCGTGTCGCAGGGCCTCGACCAGCGAGCTCACCCATCCAGGGGGTTTTCCCATGGTCTGCGGGCTGCGCTTGCCGGCGAAGACGTCCTCTCGGTACAGCTCGCAGCGAATGGCCTCCCGGTACATCTGGGCCATTGGCATGGCCTTGATGTCCAGTTGAGCGCAAAGCTGCAGCTGTTGAAGTGCGCGTTGCCACTTGCCCATTACGCACAACAGCTGGAACAGGTGCACCCTCAGCTTGGCCGAGCTCGCGTCGCGCTTGATCTGCGATTGAAGCTCCTGGAGCTGTGCTTCGAGGGAGTGCATCAAGTTACCTGCTGTTCCAGCATTTCGGGTCGCAGACCGCGTTATGCCTTCTGGTTCTTCTTCTGGTCCCACTCGGCATTGGTCGAGCTGCCCTTGCCGCCGGTATCGGTCTGTGCCCAGTACTCGGTCTTGATCTTGGCAAACGCGAGCTGCACTTGTACGTGAGGAATCTGGTTGGCCGAGCCGCTCCAGCTCACGCCGGTGACCAACACGTCCGTCAGGGTGACCTCAAGGTATGTCCAGCTCTTGCCATCACCGCCAATTTTGGTGCTGTGAAGCTTTGCTTTCGGATAGTGCTTGCCATCCGCGCAGCCAGCCATCAGATTGGGGATGGCCTTTTCCAACTGGCAGGTCACCATGAGGTCGGAATACGAAACAGTGCCCATGCCGGCGCCGCCACCAAATCCCGCGGAGCTTA
>JBDTZK010000158.1:0-5430 GCA_040005195.1 Pseudoxanthomonas sp. | reverse complement strand
GCAGGCGCGAGGGTCGGGGAATCTACGCAGATCACGCGGACACAAGGCATAGATGCTGACGCCCAGCAATGCATAACTTGCGGCCGTCGCGTATACGGCTCCCATCATGCCAATGGTTGGAATCAGCCAGAAATTGAGACTGATGTTCAAGGCCGCAACACAGAAAGTCAGATAAAGCACGGTCATCGAGCGCTTGTGCAGCAGAAGCCCGTAACCTGCAATGTCGAACAGAGGGTAAAGCGCATAGATCATGCCGATCCAGGCGAACACCGGACCGGATAGCGCTTTATCGGCGCCACTGATGGCTTGCACCGCTTCACTGCCAACACACCAGATCGCCACGCCCACCCCGATCGATGCATATACCATCGGGAACAACACCTTGGACTTGAGCGCACGCACGCCTGCCGGCCCTTCGGTTTCGTATGTGCGGTTCGCAACGGGAATGAACGATTCGGAGAGCGCTGCGTGCATGAGCATGCTGACCTGCAGCGCCAGCGAATAACCAATGGTGTAGATACCTACCACAGCGAAATCATCAAGCATGCCTTTCAGCATGATGCGGTCAATGGAGATCAACAGCACGGTTGCGATCTCGTTGACCACGAGCGGCATGCCGTAGCGAACCGACATCCGGAACTCGGAGAAGTCCACCGATTCCCGCGTGAACTGCAGGTTCTTCTTCACCCAATAGATGTAGAAAACCACCACCAGCGCAGCGGCAGCCACTTTGCCACCATAGGCCGCCAGCGCGGTGCGCTCCAGTGCGACAACCGCTCCCAGCATCAGGACCAGCTCCAACCATCGCCATGACACGCGGGTGACGACAAGAAGGCCCGAGTGCTCACCTGCCCGCAGGATCATCTGCACCAGACTGACGAACACCATGAGTGGAATAGACAGGACAGCAAGCCAAAGCACGGGCGAGAAATCAGCCCCGCCGAAATGATCGATGCAGAAGAACACTGTCATCATCAAGGCCCACAGGCCTACCGACACCAGCATCGGCAGCAGGAAGAAATTCATCGCGAAACGCTTCATCCGCTCGGCTTCTTGACCGAACGGATAGAAACGGATGATGGCGTGCTGTGCGCCTAGCTTGGCAACTGCCACGGCAATCATCAGCCAGGTCTCGTAGTAACCCAGGATTCCGTACTGTGTGTTATCCAGCAGCCGGGTGAGGACAGGAAATGAAATCAGTCCTGCCAGCATCACCAGGATGCTGGCACCCGTATAGCGAAGATAGTGCGTGCCGATGCCGGCCTTTCCGGGCGGTGTGGCCGCTATCTCAGCCGTGGTTTCAGCTTCATCAGGTGGAATACTCATGCGCAATCCAACACACGGGCACAGTGATGCCGCACCACAGGGCTCATGTCCCTTGCCTGCCGGTTACCGCATCGATATGCAGGCGCAACTGCGCGGCCAGCTCGGGCTGGTCAATGAAGTCATTGTGCCTTCCTGGAAGCTCCACGATCTCGATGTTGCCTGCGATCCATCGCCGCCAGCCCAAGGCGCCATCGTCGCCCGCATGACGGTTGGATGTCCTGAACAGCTGCATATTGCCCTCGTACCGCTTGGGTACATAGCGGGCAAGCGCACGATGGTTGGCCATTTCTACCCGCCTCAACCTTGCGTCCTGCTGGGGTAACTCACTGCCACCCGCGAACCATTCACGGATACGCACAAAAAGTGTGCCGCCCAGTCGCACCTGCATGCGTCGCCAGAAATCGCGACGCTCATCGCTACCCATGTCGAAATACGCCTTCCACCATCGTTGCGGGTTGAAACGTCTTAGCAGAGCGGTTCCGGCCATGTCGGGACCATAGGTATCGAACATCGCGAGCATCGCCACTTCGTGCCCGTACTCTACAAGCCGTCGCCCTACTTCCAGCGCGAGCAGCCCCCCCATCGAACCGCCCGCGAGCATATAAGGACCTTGCGGATCAACGGTCATGATTTCCGCCACGTACAGGTCTGCCATCTCCTCTATGCTCGCAGACGGCTCTCTGTATCCATCCAGCCCTGCGGATTGCAGCCCAAAGACGGACTGCAACGGGTCAAGTGTTTCCAGCAGGGGCATGTAATTGAGCACGTTGCCACCAACCGCATGGAACAGGAAGATCGGTGGTCTGGCATCGCCCTTGCGCAAGGTGACCAATGGCCTCCACTCCCGGACAGCGTGCTCGCCGATAGACTGCGCGGCGGCTGCAATGGCCTGCGAGGGGCGCGGCAGCATTTCGGCAAGGGCTGCGATCGTCGGACGTTCTATCAGCGTCGCGAGCGGCAGGTCCACACCGTAGCGTTCGTGCAGTTCCACGAACATGCGTACAGCCAGCAATGAATACCCTCCCAGTTCGAAGAAATCGTCATCTACTCCGATGTCATCGCGGCGTAACAACCGGTTCCATTGCTCGCAGAGAAATGATTCGACTTCATAGCGTGGCCCAATCCGACGCCGTGGCGATACCTGCACATGGGTTTCGGGTGTAGGGAGTGATTGGCGATCTATCTTGCCGTTAGGCGTCTTGGGCAAGGTGGGTAGTACGACCAGATATTGCGGTCGCATGTAACCCGGAAGCGATTGCATGAGTCGTTTGCGCAAGCGCGTGACCATATCACCAGGCGATTCGTCGCTGCCGATGTACAAGGCAAGCACCAGATCACCATCCTGGAGTGGACGAGCAACTGCCACACACTCCACAACGCCTGGCTCGAGAGCGGCAACCGCCTCGATCTCACCAGGCTCAATCCGAAAGCCGCGAATCTTGATCTGTTCGTCAGCCCGCCCGTGGAAATGCAGCTCACCGCCGTGGATGCGTCCCAGGTCACCCGTGCGGTACATGCGGCTACCATCGGCAACGAACGGGTCCGACAGGAAACGCTCTTGCGTCAGGTCAGCGCGATGCAGATAACCATCGGCAACGCCCGCACCACCGATCCATATTTCACCCAAAGTGTGTGGCAAAGAGGGACGTCGCTGCTTGTCCAACACGTAAAGGCGTGTCTGTGCAATCGGCCGACCCAGAGGAACCGCATCGGCCCCATCAAATACGCGGTGAATGCTGGACCAGACCGTGGTTTCAGTAGGTCCGTACATGTTCCAGAGCTCGCGGCACTGCGGTGCAAGCGACCGGGCCAGCGATATCGGCATGGCTTCACCACCCACAAACAGTCGCAAGGGCGCCAGCGCTTCCATCCGCCCCACTTCCTGTACCAGCGACACCAGTGAAGGCGTGGTCTGCAAGACTGTGCATCCGGCATCGGCAATCAGGCGACACATGGCTTCCGGATCACGATGCTCGTTGTCATCCGCGATGACCACGCGGCCACCGCAGATCAGCGGAAGATAGAGCTCGAGCGCAGCAATATCGAAAGACAGTGTGGTCGCGGCACAAATTACATCATCGGCGCTGAATCCGGGAGATTCCCGCATCGAACACAGGAAATTGACCAGGTTGCCGTGCAGTACCCGCACGCCTTTCGGTTCACCGGTGGAGCCTGATGTGTAGAGCACATAGGCCAGATCCGAAGGTAAAACCAAAGGTAGTGCATCCTCCTGCCCGGCGGCTTCCGATAACAGGTCTTCCACAGACAGATAGGTACGCCCTTTCAGCAATTGAGCAGGAAGCTCAGCGCCTGGTGAAGTGATGATATGGGTGAGACCTGCATGGTCCGCCATGTGCAACAGGCGATGTTCCGGGAACCCGGGATCCAGCGGCACATAGGCTGCGCCGGCACGCATCACGGCGATCACTGCATGCAACATATCCAACGTCCGCGGCAACGCAATTCCCACCATCTGCCCCGCGCCCATCCCCAGGGCCACCAATGCGCTTGCCAGCCGATGTGTTTGCTGATCAAGCTCTGCATAAGTGGTTTCCGCTCCCGCACACTGCGCAGCCAGTCGCGTGGGATGCAGTAGAAATGCCTCCTCCAGGAGTGCCGGCAGCGACATCGCATCAGCACCTGCAGGAATCCGTGCATTCACCAGACTGAAATCACGCGGATCGCACGGAAGTGCAAGCGCCTGCAGGGCGACCTGTCGGCTATCGTTATCCACCAGCGCGCACAATATATCCAGATATGAATCCACCCAGCCTTGTATCGAGGATTCATCATGCAGAGCAGACTGGTATTGAACTTCAAGCGTTAGCTGGCTGGGCTTCTGCATCCAGAAAAATGCAAACTCCCAAGCAGTCGCAGAACGTGGCAACACATGCAAGCGGCAGTCCACACCTTCAAAGCGCAGCTTCTCCATGGAAGGATTCAGGTTGACGATGGTTTCAACCAACATCAGCCGCCCTGCCTCACGGGTGATATTCAATGCATCGACGATGCGTCCAAGTGATATGTCCTGGTGCTGAGCCGCAAGCGCCAGTTCGTCACGCACGCGCAGCACGAACGAGTCCAGCGACTCCTCCCCATCGATGCGCATGCGCAGAGGAAGCGTGTTGTCGGTATCGCCCACCATGCGGAACCCGCTGCCCTGCGCGGCACCGGCGAACGGGACACCGCAAACCAGATCATCCTGTCCAGTCACGCGATGCAGCAGCAGAAAGTAACCGGCAAGCAACAAGGTGAACCGGCTGACCTTCATGGACCTTGCGGTATCCCGCAACGATTTCCATAGTTCCGGCTCGACGTCCATGCTGATGTTGGACGCGGCGAAATCGATCTCTGCGGTTCGCGGGCGATCCGTGGGAATACGCAGTGGCTCGGGCAGGCTGGCGAAACGATCCATCCAGAAGCGCAAGCACTCACGCCCTACTTCTCCCTCGCGCCGTTCGTGTTCCGCTTCCACATAGGCCGACCACGAATCGGCCGGCGGAAGAAACAACGGTGTCTGGCGCAATTGCGATGAATAAAGCACCGACAGCTCTTTCAGCACCACGCGCAACGACCAGCCATCGAACAACAGATGGTGGCCCATCAGCAATACGCGATGAGAGCCTGTTGCAAGCCGGCAAAGGTGGGCGCGGACCAAAGGAGGGTCGGCAGGATCAAACGGGTCTCGGGCGCAACGTGCGCAATGCGCCCGATAAGCGGCTTCCGGATCAGCTTCGGCGCTGAAATCCAGTTGCTCCAGCCTGACTTTGCTGGGCGGCTCATAGATTTGCGCACTCCCTTCCGGATCGAAACGCATGGCAAGCGCCTCATGACGAATTGCGATTTCTGCAATTGCCGCGGATAGGGCAGCCCCGTCGAGTGGCCCTTCGAATACAAGTTCGAACGATTCCCCGAAGGCCAATGCTGCCTTGGCGCTGTAATGCCCACCCAGCCACTTTTCGGCCTGCGCATCGGTCAGCGCAAAGCGTTCGCCGTAGGCCGCTCCCCCGGCTACAGACTTATTTGAAACCAGCAACTTCCCCAAGTGTTTGCCCTTCCCCTGTATGTGGCAGATGCATCATGACACTGGATCAGGGATCTGTT
>JBDTZK010000157.1:0-5431 GCA_040005195.1 Pseudoxanthomonas sp. | reverse complement strand
GCGCTGGTGCCCGATGCCGGAGGGCCGAAACACGGCGTGTTCCGACAACTGATGTTGATCGCTGTCGGCCTGGCCATGCTGGTCGGCGGAGCACAGCTACTGGTGAAGGCAGCCACCAGCCTGGCGGCCGCCTTCGGCCTGAGTGAACTGGTGATCGGGCTGACCGTGGTCGCAATAGGCACCTCACTGCCCGAGATCGCCACCTCGATTCTTTCCGTGATACGGGGCCAGCGGGATCTTGCAGTTGGCAACATCATCGGCAGCAACATCTTCAATCTGCTGCTGGTGCTGGGCGCAACCGCAATGGTCGCCGCAGACGGCGTGCCGGTCGGACCCTCTGCATTGCGCTTTGACCTGCCGGTGATGACGGCGGTGGCCGTCGCCTGCCTGCCGATCTTCTTCACCGGACACCGCATCGCGCGCTGGGAAGGCGCGCTTTTCCTCGGCTACTACATCGCCTATACGTGCTACCTGCTGATGGCCGCATCACGGCATGCGGCACTGGAAGATTTTCGATTCGCCATGATCTTCGTGGTGATGCCACTGACTGTGGTCACACTGGCGGTAGTGACTTTCCGCCACCTCAAATCGCGCCGCGCTGTTTCCAGCACCCAAGGGCCACACGCATGAAACTTCTCGTCATAGGTTCCGGTGGTCGCGAGCACGCCCTCGCATGGAAGCTCGCCCAGTCCGACCGCGTCACTGAAGTCATTGTGGCGCCCGGCAATGCGGGTACCGCGACCGAGGCCAAGTGCCGTAACGCCAACGTGGCAGTCAACAATATCGACGGCCTGTTGTCGCTGGCGCAGCATGCAAAAGTGGACGTCACCATTGTCGGACCCGAGATTCCGCTGGTGGCCGGCGTGGTGGATCGTTTCCGCGAAGCCGGGCTGCGCATCTTCGGACCCACCGCCGCCGCCGCGCAGCTGGAAGGCAGCAAGGCCTACGCCAAGGATTTCCTGGCGCGGCATGGCATACCGACTGCGTTCTATGGCGTCTTCACCGAGGTCGAACCCGCGCTGGCCTATCTGCGCGACAAGGGCGCACCCATCGTGGTCAAGGCGGATGGCCTGGCCGCAGGCAAGGGCGTGATCGTGGCGATGACGCTGCAGGAAGCCGAAGCGGCGGTGCGCGACATGCTGTCCGGCAATGCATTCGGCGTGGCAGGCGCGCGCGTGGTGATCGAGGAATTCCTGGACGGCGAGGAAGCCAGCTTCATCAGCATGGTCGATGGTGTGACCGCACTGCCCATGGCGACCTCGCAGGACCACAAGCGCGTGGGCGACGGCGACACCGGGCCCAACACCGGCGGCATGGGTGCGTACTCACCGGCGCCGGTGGTCACGCCCGCAGTACATGCGCGTGTCATGCGCGAGGTGGTCAATCCCACCGTGCAAGGGATGATTGCCGACGGCATTCCGTTCACCGGTTTTCTTTATGCCGGGCTGATGATCGATGCCGAGGGCGCGCCGAAGGTCATCGAGTTCAATGTGCGTTTTGGCGACCCGGAAACGCAACCGGTGATGATGCGCCTGCAGTCCGACCTGCTGGACCTGGTGGAAGCGGCGATCGACCAGCGCCTGCATGAAACCGTCGCGCACTGGGACCCGCGTCCTTCGCTGGGTGTGGTGATGGCGGCTGAAAACTATCCGGACACGCCACGACTGGGCGACGCCATCAACAGCTGGGACGTACCTGACGTGGACGACACCATGGTCTTCCATGCCGGCACGCGCATGGAAGGCGACCAGGTCGTCACTTCCGGCGGACGCGTGCTCTGCGTCTGTGCGCTGGGTAACGACGTGGCCGATGCGCAGGGCAAGGCCTATGCGGAAGTTGCGGGAATTTCGTGGCGTGGCGAATTCCACCGTCACGACATCGGCTGGCGCGCGATCGCACGCGAACAAAGCTGACACCTGACCGCTGTAGATCCGGGCGTGCCGATGGATATCCGGCAACCGCTGCAATCCACTGCATCCGCGCAAGCCCTGATCTGCGCCACGACGGTTGCAGGCCACGAAATCCACTTTCAGGTCTGATAGTCTCCGCCGCATCCAAGGAGCGCGCATGTCGAGCCACAGCCAGTTCACTTTACTGAAACAACGGCGCTTCCTGCCGTTCTTCGTGACCCAGTGCTTCGGCGCCTTCAATGACAACGTCTACCGGCAGGCCATCATCGGCTTGCTCATCTATCTTGGCGTAAGTGGCGAACAGAAAACCCTGTACACCAATCTTGCGCCTGCCTTGTTCATCCTGCCGTACTTCCTGTTCTCCGCCACCGCCGGCCAGATTGCCGAAAAGCTGGAAAAGTCGACATTGATACGCATCACCACCACCATGGAGATCGCGATCATGTCGCTGGCCGCGGTCGGCTTCCTGATCCAGAACATGACGGTCCTGCTGGTGGCCCTGTTCTGTACGGGCCTGCAGTCCACACTGTTCGGACCGGTGAAATATTCCATCCTGCCCTCGGTGCTCAAGCCCGAGGAGTTGACCGGCGGCAACGGCCTGGTGGAAATGGGCACCTCGCTTTCGATCCTGGTGGGAATGATCTTTGGCGGAATGATCTTCGACGCTGCGGGCGCCAACGGACCGGTCATCGCCGCCACCGCCATCGTGGTGCTGGCGATCAGCGGCAACCTCGCCAGCCGCGCCATTCCACGCGCGGAAGCCGGCGCGCCCGACCTCAAGATCAATTGGAATCCGATTCCCGAATCCTTCGCGATCCTGCGCCTGGCCAAGAAGCAGCCGGCCGTGCGCAATGCCATCCTGGGGGTGTCGTGGTTCTGGTTCGTGGGCACGGTGCTCACGTCACAGCTGCCCACCTATGCCGAGCTCAACCTGGGCGCGCCTGGACGCAATGCCAGCCTTTATATTTTTGCACTGGCACTGTTTTCCATCGGCACGGGCATCGGGTCGTTGCTGTGCGAAAAGCTCTCCGCCCGCACCGTGGAGATAGGGCTGGTGCCTTTGGGTGCGTTCGGCATAAGCGCCTTCCTGCTGGACCTGTATTTTGCGCGTAGTGGTGCTGCGCCCGCGACGGTCTCGACCGTGCTGGAATTCGTCCGCGCATCCGGCAGCTGGCGGATCATCATGGATCTGGTCGGAATTGGCCTGTTCACCGGTTTCTTCGTGGTACCGCTGTTCGCCCTGATCCAGAGCCGTACACCGCGCGGTGAACTGTCACGCGTGATTGCAGGCATGAACATCCAGAATGCGGCTTTCATCGTGTTGGCAGCGGTAGTGTCGATCCTGCTGCAGATGAAGCAGTTGAGTGTCTGGGGCTACACCCTGCCGATGCCGGGACTGAGCATTCCCCAGCTGTTTCTCGCACTGGCCATCGCCAACGTGGTCGTGGCGATCTACATCTTCACCCTGGTACCCGAGTTCCTGATGCGTTTCCTCAGCTGGGTGCTGGTGCGCAGTCTGTACCGCCTGCGCCTGCATGGCATCGAAAAGAACATCCCGGACAAAGGCGCGGCATTGCTGGTCTGCAACCATGTCAGCTACATGGATGCGCTGATCCTGTCGGCCAGCGTGCCGCGGCCGGCGCGCTTCGTGATGTATTACAAGATCTTCAACGTGCCGGTGATGAGCTGGATCTTCCGCACAGCGAAGGTCATACCGATCGCCGGTGCGCGCGAGAATCCGGAAATCATGCAGAAAGCCTTCGACGATATCGATGCGGCGCTGGCCGATGGGCAACTGGTCGGTATTTTCCCGGAAGGTGCGTTGACACGCGACGGCGAGATCGCCGCATTCAAATCCGGGGTCGAGCGCGTGCTGGAGCGCGCCCGCGAGAACGGGCACCCGGTACCGGTGATTCCGATGGCGCTGAAAGGCATGTGGGCCAGCATGTGGAGCCATCGCGACGGACGCATGCACCGGCTGCGGGTGCCACGGCGGTTCCGTGCGCCTGTCGAGGTGGTGGCGGGTGCGCCGGTCGAAGCTCAGGGCGTGACGGCCGGACAACTCGAGGCAACCGTGAGGAACCTGCGCGGTGATGACGCCTGACGCTTTGCCACGTACTGGCACCGAAGCAGGTGATCGGACCAGGCGATAAGTGAAAGCTTGCGCACGGTGCTGTGCGTGGCCATCTTGGTGAACTAAACTGACGTCGATACGCCCACACCACCTTAGCAACACACTTTGACGGAGCACTCCGATGAGCTACGTACCACCGCCACCCCCCGCCGCGTCCGCACCTGTTATGGGCAGCGTCCCCAACCATCTGGCATGGGCGATCGTCGCCACGATCTTCAGCCTTTGCCTGTGCTGCGGCATCCCGGGCCTGATCACCGGCATCATCGCGATCGTGTTTGCTGCGCAGGTCAACGGCAAACTCAACGCCGGCGACATCGAAGGCGCGCGACGTGCCTCCAACACTGCGAAAATCCTGTGCTGGGTCACCACCGCCTGCGCCGCCATTGGCCTGCTGTTGACCATCTATGCATTCACCATGGGTGACGGCATTGCGGGTTATCAGCAGGTGATGGAACAGATCCAGTCGGCGCAGTGATTGCACTGAAGCCTTTGCAGATCGCAGGACTGACGACGGCCGCGCTTGCGGCCGTCGTCGGTTTCTGGCTGTTGCGTAATTTTGATCCCAACGTTGCGGGTGGTCCGTTCCCAGAATGCATGTTCCGCGCGTTGACCGGGTTCCATTGCATTGCCTGTGGCATGACCCGCGCCCTGCATGCACTGGTACATGGCGACGTACTGCGCGCGTTCTCCTTCAATCCCCTGATCATCACGATGCTGGCGATTTCGCCGTTGCTTGTGGGCTGGAAATTGGGATGGCAGCCGGCGTGGTTGAAACCGTTGGTGCGATTGCTGGCCGAACCGAAATTCTGGCTGGTGCTGCTGCCCGCTTACATGGTCGCGCGCAACCTGCCGTGGTTTCCCTTCACTCTGTTGGCGCCTGGCAGCTGACGCCGCTGCAGAAGCAGGCAGCGCCCGCTCCCACAACAAGGATAGAGGCAGTCAGCTCACCCAGCCGGCGATCACGAACAACGCCAGCAATGCCATCCACAACAGCAGAATGCGCCAGACCAGACTCATTGCGTCGCGTAGCTCGGGCAATTCGCGCATGGCCTGCACCATGCCCTCCTCTGCGTATTCTTCGGCTTCTTCAGCCAGTTCGCTGTTGACGCTGGCACGCGCGGCGGCGCCCAGGAAAGCATTGTCCAACTGCCACTGATTTCCGTGTGCATCACGCCAGGCGTTGAACACGGCGTCGAAATTGCCTACCAGCGCCATCGACAGCGTCATCAGTTGTGCCACGGGCCAATCCAGTACAGCCGACAAGACGCGTGCACCCGCCCGTGTTTCGGTCGGCAGCGTTTGCGCGAATTCACCCTCGGCCGAAAGCTGGGACAGGCGATACAGCAAGGCCCCTGCAGGCCCCAGCAGCAGGAACCAGAACAGCACG
>JBDTZK010000156.1:0-5445 GCA_040005195.1 Pseudoxanthomonas sp. | reverse complement strand
CAGCAGACAGTGCGCGGTTGCGCAGGCGGGGAGTCATATCAGTCATCAGAGGTCCAGTACCAGGTCGGTGACCGCACCACTGATGCACAGCTTCAGTGCGGAAACCGGTTCGATGGAGAGGTCGCCGGTGTTGAGGTTGCGGCTGGCGCCCGAGAATTTCCCGCAGGAACAGGTGTTGCAGATACCCATGCGACAACCAGAGACGGGCCGAAGGCCTTCCGCTTCCAGCGCTTTCAGCAGCGAGGTGCCACGCTCCAGGGTCAACGTGCGGCCACTGCTGGCCAGTGTCACCTGCACCGTGCCCGTCTCGGCGACCGCCAGCGGCAAGGGGGTGAACGCTTCTGCCTGGAACGAGCGCGTGTGCAGCGACAACAGCGTGCGCGCCGTATCGACGAAACCACCCGGGCCACAGGCGAAGACCTGTCGCTCGGCCAGGTCGTCGATAAGTGCACCGAGTTGTGCTTCGCCAATGCGCCCTGTGCTTTCATCGTCACGGTGCGCAATGTCCCGCGTCAGCACGAAACGCACTTTGAAGCTCGCATGGCGCGCGGCAAGCGCACGCAGTTCGTCGGCGAAGCAGAATTCATGGCGCGACCGCGCCCAGTAGACCAGGGTCAGCGGCACCGGCATGCCCTGCTCCGCCAGCGCGCGTACCATCGACATCAGCGGCGTGACTCCGCTACCGGCCGCGAGGAACAGCCAGCTTCCAGAAGGCGATGCCGGCAGTGTCATGTCACCAAAGGCAGGGCCAAGGTCGAGCACGTCATCGATGCCGGCGCTGTTACGCAGGTACTGGCTGAGTTTGCCGCCTTCGATGCCCTTGACCGTGATCGCCACGCAACCCTCAACCCGGGAAGCGCTGGTCAGGCTGTAGCTGCGGGTGACACGCACGCCATCGATCTGCGCACTTACGTTCACATGCTGGCCGGCACGGAAGCCAGCCCAGTGGCCATTGGGCTTGAGCCACAGCGTCACCGTGTCGGCCGATTCGGCCTTGCGGCGAACGATGCGCGCCAGCGACCGGTTCCAGGACCAGGTGGCGTTGAACCGCGACGCCCAGAAATCGAACACTTCCGGTGCCAGCAATGGCTGGACCAGACGCTTCAAGCGGCTATTCGGGCGGACTGCAGGGGGACGGACGACAGCATTCATGGGGATCACTATACATACGCAGATACAGCTGTGTATACACCTGTATATTAACAACACCGATATGATGCAGTGAAACTACCCGTGAGCCCGCCATCGCCGTGATCCCGCACCCTGCTGACACCCCCCACGATGGCGACGCGATCGCGGGCCGCAAGGTGTCGATCTCGCGCGAGGACCTGATTGCCGCCGCCTTGAGGCTGATCGGCCCGCACCGCAGTGTCTCGACCCTCAGCCTGCGTGAAGTCGCGCGCGAAGCCGGCATCGCCCCCAACAGCTTCTATCGTCAGTTCCGCGACATGGACGAACTGGCCGTCGCCCTGATCGACCTCGCCGGACGTTCGCTGCGCAAGGTCATCGGTGGCGCGCGCAAGCGCATCGGCCATGACAAGAGCATCGTGCGCGGGTCGGTCTCGGCCTTCATCGAACAACTGCGTGCCGACGACAAGCTGCTGCATGTGCTGCTGCGTGAAGGAACCGTAGGCTCCGACGCGTTCAAGCAGGCGGTGGACCGGGAACTCGAATTCTTCGAAGACGAACTCTGCATCGACCTGGTGCGGCTGGCCGTCGCGAATGGCGCCAAGCTGCATGAGCCAGCTTTGGTGTCGAAGGCCATCACCCGGCTCGTGTTTGCCATCGGCGCCACGGCCATGGATCTGCCGCCGGAGAAAGACGCCGAACTGATCGATCAGCTCTCGCAGATGGTGCGCATGATCATCACCGGCGCGCGCGCCGTTGCCGAAGGCAAGTAGCGCTCAAGGGCCGATGTGGATCGGCGTGCCCACCGGCACCAGTCGCCAGATTTCCTCGATCTCCGCGTTGGTCACGGCCACGCAACCGTCGGTCCAGTCGCCCGCATAACCCGGCGGCGTGCTGCCATGAAGCGTGCCGCCGTGAATCATGATGTCCCCGCCCGGATCGACGCCGCGTTTG
Source organism: Pseudoxanthomonas sp. (assembly GCA_040005195.1). Lineage (GTDB taxonomy): Bacteria > Pseudomonadota > Gammaproteobacteria > Xanthomonadales > Xanthomonadaceae > Pseudoxanthomonas_A. The sequence continues at coordinate 3,363 of JBDTZK010000156.1, read as the reverse complement.
GCAGCCTGCGCACGGTCCACCGCATTGGGATAGGACACGCGCAACGACAGGTGGAAGCGACTCTGCGCGTTGCGGTAGGTGATGGTGTAGTCGCATTCTGGCGTTCGCTGGTCACCCTGTTGGCGTTTGTGGCCCATTGGCTCGCCGCCCAGTGCCACGTGGTAAGTCCGCAGGACCCTGCCGCCCCGCAACAGCTCCATCTTGCGTGCACCCTTGGCGACGCGTATCGCATCGGCCTGTTCGGACGCCGGCGCCAGTGCGGGCGCTGCCTGGATGATCACGGGCAGAGACAGCAGAAGCATTGCGGCAGCACATAAAGATTTCATGTCAGCGACCGTTCCAGGATGGACCCATGAACCGATTCTAACGCGGCCCTAAACAGCCGCCCCGGCACCTGGGATTGCCGCCACGCAACTTAGCAATCCCTGCACATCCCCTCCCCCACAGTCGCCGCATGGCTTCCCCCTCCCAAGACCTCATTGTCCTGCGCCCTGAAGGCCTGTATTGCCCCGCAGGCGATTTCCACATTGATCCCTGGCGTCCTGTCCCACGCGCCGTCATCACCCACGGCCACGGCGACCATGCGCGCATCGGCATGGGCGAATACCACTGCACCACGCAGAGTCTTCCGATATTGCGCTGGCGGCTGGGCGAACAGCGCATCCATGCACACGACTATGGCGAGGCATTCGAACTGGGAAACGCTGAGGTCTCGCTGCATTCTGCTGGCCACGTACTGGGATCCGCACAGGTCCGCGTGCAGGTCGGCGGCGAAGTGTGGGTGGCGTCGGGCGACTACAAACGCCAGCACGATCCCACCTGCGCGCCATTCGAAGTCGTGGCCTGTGACACTTTCATCACTGAAGCGACCTTCGGCCTGCCGGTCTATCGCTGGCCGCACACGCCTGACGTGGCGCGCGAAATCGTGGCCTGGCGTCGCGACTGCGCTGTGCGTGGCGAGGCCGCGGTGCTGTTCTGCTACGCATTGGGAAAGGCACAGCGCGTGCTGGCCGAACTGATGCCGTTCGACGACCAGCCGGCACTGTTGCATGGCGCCATCGCGACGGGCGTCGAGGTCTACAGGCAATCCGGCGTCGCCCTGCTGGAAACCCGATTGGTGGCCGACGAAGAGAAAGGCGCTGATTTCGCCGGCAAACTGGTGATGGCGCCGCCTTCCGCTGCCGGTAGCCCATGGATCCGCCGCTTCAAGCACGCTCAATTCGGCTTTGCATCAGGCTGGATGCGCGTCCGCGGTAACCGGCGCCGGCGCAACTACGATCGCGGCTTTGTCGTCTCGGACCATGCCGACTGGCCGGACCTGTTCCGTACGGTGCGCGAGACCGGCGCGCGAAGGGTCATCGCCACTCATGGCAACACCGATGCCCTTATCCGTGCGCTGCAGGAACAAGGCATCGCCGCGGAGGCATTTCGTACCGACTACGGCGTCGAAGAATGAGGGGCTGCGCATGAAACAGTTCGCCAACCTCTACCGCGAGCTCGACCAGAGCACCGCCACGGGCGACAAACGGGCGGCGCTGGTGCGTTATTTCCGCGAGGCACCACCCGCCAATGCCGCATGGGCCATGTGGCTGCTCGCCGGCGGCAAGTTGGCACGCATCGCCAATACGCGCGAGCTGCGTGAATGGATCGTGCAGGAAAGCGGGCAGCCTGCCTGGCTGGTGGAAGACAGCTATGAACAGGTAGGCGACCTGGCCGAAACGCTGACCTTGCTGCTGGATGATCCGCAGGCAATGACAGAAGACCTATCGCTGGTGGAATGGATCGAAGGCATCCTGCTGCCCACCGCCAACCAGGCACCGGAACTGCGTCGCGCCGCTGTGGTGGGTGGATGGAGCGCACTTCCTTTCGACCAGCGCCTGCTGTTCAACAAGTTGCTGACCGGTGCACTGCGGGTCGGCGTATCGCAGCGACTCGTGCAACAGGCGCTGTCGGAGATGTCCGGCATTGATATCGCGCGGATTGCCCAGCGCATGCTCGGCGCCTGGAAACCGACGCCAGACTTCCTGCGCAACCTGCTGACGATGGAAGTGCTACCGGAAGATCGCCAGCAGCCGTATCCATTTTTCCTGGCATCGCCGCTCGAGAATGAAGCACCGACGCTGGGTGACATCGAAGACTGGCTGCTGGAATGGAAATGGGACGGCATTCGCCTGCAGTTGATTCGTCGTAATGGTGAAGTTGCCTTGTGGTCCCGAGGTGAAGAACGACTGGATGGACGCTTCCCGGAAATCGAGACCGCGGCAATGACGCTGTCGCGGGACTGCGTGATTGATGGCGAACTGCTGGCATGGCGCGAAGGCGATGCACCGATGCCTTTCACCGCTTTGCAAACACGTATCCAGCGACGCAAACCCGGCGCGAAAACCTTGAGCGACACGCCGGCGCGCGTGCTGGCCTACGACCTGCTGGAACTCGACGGACAAGACCTGCGACAGCGCCCACTGTGCGAAAGACGGGCGCTGCTGGAATCGCTACTGCTTGAGCATGCCGACCCACGCATCATCCTGTCGCTGCGTATCAAGGCCGACAGCTGGCCGGCGGCAGCTTTGCTGCGTGACGAGGCGCGCGCACGTGGCGTGGAAGGATTGATGCTGAAACGTGCGCAGTCGGTCTACCAATCCGGTCGTCGTCGTGGCGACTGGTGGAAGTGGAAGGTCGATCCGCTCACCATCGACGCCGTGTTGCTGTATGCGCAGTCCGGGCACGGTCGTCGCAGCATGCTGTACACCGACTACACCTTCGGTGTGTGGGACGGCGACACGCTGGTGCCGGTGGCCAAGGCTTACTCAGGCCTGGACGACAAGGAAATCCTGTCTCTGGACCGCTGGATCCGCGCGAACACACTGGAACGGTTTGGTCCGGTACGTTCGGTCAAAGCCCATCAGGTTTTCGAGCTGGGTTTTGAAGCGGTCAACGTGAGCAAGCGGCACAAGTCCGGCATCGCGGTGCGTTTCCCGCGCATCCTGCGCTGGCGTCAGGACAAACCCATGGCGCAAGCAGACCGTCTGGAAACATTGAAGGCGCTGGCGCGATGAAGAGCCCGGTGGGCAGCCCGCGCACACCGTCGGACAAGCCGCTGGCCGCGTGGTTCAAGTCGCAGGGCTGGAAACCCCTGCCTTTCCAGCGCGAGCTCTGGCGACACTATCTGCACGGTCACTCCGGCTTGCTGCATACCCCTACCGGGAGCGGCAAGACGCTGGCTGCGTTCGGCGGGCCATTGCTGGAGGCATTGGCGATGCCGACCACTGCTTCGAGCAAAAAGAACGCCACGCGCGAACTCAAGGTGCTGTCCACGGCGGCCGAGAAGGCCGTCTCGAACCCGAAACTCCGATCGATAAAATG